>JBGTLX010000361.1:0-2300 GCA_041743855.1 Rhizobiaceae bacterium
GGACAGCCTCGCAACGTGAACCGATTCTCTTGACCAACCCGGCCAAGCTTTCCTGTTGCGCGGAATGAACACCCAGGCTCTCCCCAACCACATCACAGTCGCATCAAAACTCAGGTAACCTTTCGCCGGCTGCAGCGAACTACCTGTTGCAGGCTGCCTTTGGCCTGTTGGGCGCTGCTTCCCCGGCGCCCATCACCTTATGTGGAGAATCGTGATGTCAAATCGATTGATGGCCGCCGTTGTGGCCAGCGCTTTCGTCGCTGCCCTTGGTTCCGTTTCCGGCGCGAGCGCCGAAGATGCAATGAAGCCGATGACCAAAGACCAGATGATGATGAAACAGGCCGACACCAAGAAGCAGGTCGGCTCCGGAAAAATGGAAATGTGCTTCGGCGTCGCCCTGAAAGGCCAGAATGACTGTTTTGCGGGCGCCGGCACCACCTGCGCAGGCACCAGCACGGTCGACTACCAGGGCAATGCCTTCAAGCTGGAGCCCGCAGGCACGTGCACCACGGTGAAGACCCCCTCGGGTCATGGTTCGCTCACCCCGATCGGCGCCTGATCTGACCTTCAGCCATCTGCGATGCCGGGCGGAGGCTCGCCCGGCATCATCACAGGAGGACGCCATGTCCGTTCCCACCGCTCTGCCTGGCCTGCCGATGCGCTCGGGCGTTGGCCTCAAGCCTGAGCACTACAGGATAGTCCTCGATACACTGCCCGATCTCGGGTTCTTCGAGGTTCATGCCGAAAATTACATGGGGGCTGGCGGCCCGCCACACCGCTATCTGAATGCGATCCGCGAGGTCTATCCGCTCTCGTTGCATGGCGTTGGCCTTTCGATCGGCGGCAGCCGTCCGCTCGATCTTGAGCATCTCGGCCGGCTGAAAGCGCTGGTAGAACGCTATGAGCCGGCCCAGTTCTCCGAACATCTCGCCTGGTCAACGCATGACAGCGGCTTCCTCAATGATCTGTTGCCCTTGCCATACACGAGCGCGACCCTGGCGCGGGTCTGCGACCACGTCGATAAGGTGCAGAATTTTCTGGGGCATCAGATGCTACTGGAGAACCCCTCGACCTATGTGGCCTTTACCGAAAGCACCTTTGAGGAGACCGACTTCATCCGCGAGATCGCGCGCCGCACAGGCTGTGGACTGCTTCTTGACGTCAACAATGTTTTCGTCGCTTCGACCAACCAGCTCTGGGATCCGGTTGGTTATGTCGAGCACTTTCCGCTGGACCATGTCCGCGAGATTCATCTCGGCGGATTTACGCCGGAGGCCGATGAACTGGGCAGGCCGCTGTTGATCGACACCCATGACCGACCCGTCGATGTGGAGGTCTGGGACCTCTATCGCCATGTCATCAGCCTTGCGGGGCCGCTGCCAACACTGATCGAGTGGGATTCAAAGCTGCCGACGTGGCCTGACCTGCTTGCCGAAGCACAGCGCGCCGAGAGGGTTCTGTCTGACTTCCATGGTGACAAGGTTGTGCGCGAATATGCGTGACCTTCTGGGTGAATTCAGCAGCGCGATCCTTGACCCGGCACGTCCAGTGCCGCCAGGCGTCGTAGGCCCTGATGGCCTGCCAAGCGCCCGGCGGTTTGCGGTCTATCGCAACAACGTGGTCGTCGGCCTCATCGACACACTGGCAGCCGCTTACCCGGCAGTTGAACGGCTGGTCGGCGGTCCGTTTTTCAAGGCGATGGCGGCAGCATACGCTGTCCAGAATCCTCCCAGGTCACCGATCATGTTGGACTATGGGGAACGCTTCGCTGATTTCGTTGCAGCGTTTGCTCCCGCAAGCTCGGTCCCGTATCTCGCCGATGTCTCTCGGATCGAACGCGCATGGGTGGAAGCCTACCACGAACGCGAGGCTGTCCCGGCCACCCGGCAACAGATGGCGACGATTCCGCCCGAACGCTTCGGGGACGTTATTCTGGAACTGCACCCCACGATACGGCTCGTGAGCTCTCCATTTCCAGCCGTCACCATTTGGCAGGTGAACACAATCGGAGGCACTCCGGAACTGGTCGACACGGCGGTCGGAGGTGAAAACGCACTGATCGTGCGCAGTGCGGCCGAAGTCGAGGTGCGGCGCCTTGCCCCCGATAGCCTCGTCTTCGTCGGTGCGCTGCAACGAGGCGCTACGCCATCAGAGGCGGCAAAGCAGGCGTCGCGTGTCAATCCCTGGTTCGATCTGCTTGACAATCTGGTGCCGGTAATCGGCCTCGGGCTTGTCATCAACTGGCATTTTGACAAGCGCTGCGAGCACTCAGAAGGAGGAGTGGACTATGAGCAGTCCTA
>JBGTLX010000362.1:0-5151 GCA_041743855.1 Rhizobiaceae bacterium
CTCGGCGGCGGCGTCGAGCGTCAGCGCCAGATCGAGTTCGGCGAGCGGGCCTTCGCCGGACAGCGCGAGCGCCACGGGCGGTGTGCCCTCGATGCTGAGCAGATTGGCTACGATGCCGTCGGCCGGCTCGCTCAGCGTCAGATCGACGTCCAGGACCTCGGTCGCATTGGTGTAAACCGCACGCAGCGCCAACTGTCCGCCCGGCCCGTCGAGCCGGGTGACGTTCAATTCCGTGTCGAGCGACGCGTCGGCTAGCGCCAGCCTGCCGGTGACGCCGAGTTCCGACGCCAGTCCGAACA
This sequence comes from Rhizobiaceae bacterium, assembly GCA_041743855.1. Taxonomy (GTDB): domain Bacteria; phylum Pseudomonadota; class Alphaproteobacteria; order Rhizobiales; family Rhizobiaceae; genus JBGTLX01. Next base: position 300 of record JBGTLX010000362.1, read on the forward strand.
CCGTTTGGTCGAAGCTGACGAGGGGGATTTCAAGGTTGCCGAGATTGACCGAAAGCGGCAGTTCCGGAACCTGGAAACCGCTCGCTTCCGGGGCGGGCATGCCTTCGTCGGGCAGGGGCTTGCGCAGAACCTCGATGCGTTCGGCGGCCAGCGTGTCGATGTCGAGCCGTCCAAGCAGCAGCGCGCTGCGTGTCCAGACGATGCGAGCATTGACGATGCGCAGCCACACGCCCTCGCGGTCGGCGATCGTGATCTCCCGGATCAAGGCATTCGACGACAATACGCCCTGAATGCCGTTGATCCTGATCTGCCGGTTCGGGGTCGACAACTGGTCCTCGACGAAGCCGAGGAAATAGGAGCGCTCCTCCTCGGCCGTTTCCTGCGCGAGGGCTGGAAGCCCGAAGAAGAGAAACAGTATGGAGATGAGGAAAAGTCTCAAAACGCCTGTCCTATTCCGACATAGAAAGCAAAATCAGGATCGTCGTCACGCGGATCGAGCGGCACGGCGACGTCGAGCCTGATCGGGCCGAGCCCCGTCAGATAGCGCAGCCCCGCGCCGACGCCCACCCGCAGATCCTCCGAGAAATCGGGGATGCTGTCCGCGCCGACATAACCCGCATCCGCGAAGGCGACGAGGCCGATCACATCGGTGACGCGGGCGCGCAGCTCCACAGAACCCTCGATCAGCGAGCGGCCTCCGGTGACGCCATCGTCAGAGGGCACGCCGATGTTGCGATATGCGTAGCCGCGCACCGAACCGCCGCCGCCGGCAAAGAAGAGCTTGTCGGGCGCGGTTTCGTCGATGGGCGAGCCGGCGAGCGTGCCGAGCTTCAGGCGCGCCGCGGCGACGAACCTGTCGTCCTCGCCGAAGCCATAGTAGACGCGACCCTCGCCGGTCAGCCGGCCCGCCAGATTGCCGTATTCGAATTCGTAGAAGGGTTCGGCGACCAGCTCGAGAAAATAGCCCTCGGTCGCGTCGGCGGCATTGTCCCTGGTGTCGTAGGCGACGCCGCCCAAAAGACCGAGCGTCTGGAAATCGCGCTGGCCGAAATCGTCGTCGAATCGCGCGATCTGGCCATTCACGAACAGGCGTGCGGACAACTCATCGGTGAACAGATGGTTGAAGCCTACCTGCCCGGTGACGGCTGTGCGCGTATAGGCTTCGAGCACCTCGCGGTCGCCGAACAGCGAGGCTATGAAATCCGTGTCGGGCGTATATACGCCCGGCTTGGTGAAGGTCGCCCCAAGCCGGTAGGTGAAATCCGCGGGATCGACGCTGTCGATGCCGCCGACCTTGGCTTCGAGACGCAGCCTTTCGGCGCGGCCGAACAAATTGCGGTGGAGCCAGTAGGTTTCGAGGCCCAAACCGTCGAGCGTCGAATAGCTGCCGCCGATGCCGACGCGGCGCAGCTCTCGTTCCTGGACGACGACGCTGATCGGCAGCGCGCCGTCGGCGCCGATCTCGTCGCCCTCGACGATGCGCTGCGAACGGAACACGTCGAGCTTTGCCAGCCGCGTATTGGCGCGCTCGATGTCGTCCGGATCGAATTCCTGTCCGGCGGGAAGGCCTGCCATGTAGGCGACGAATTCGGGGTCCATCCGCTCCGCGCCCTGGACACCGACCCCGCCATAGACGGCGAGGCGGCCGGGTTCGACCACCAGCGTCGCGTCGAGCACGTCGCGGTCGTGAGCGGCTATCACGCGCCGCTCGACGATTTCGGCCTTGGCATGTCCCTGCTGACGCCATGCCTCGACCGAAAGCCGCTCGGCCTGCAGGATGATGCCGGATTTGGCCGGTTCGCCGGGCGCAAAACCTTCGTCGGCCGGCAAATCGACCATATCGCGACGGTTTTCGGTTGACGCCGCGGAATTGACGACGTTCGCAGTTCCGAAAGCGAACAGTGGGCCGGGGTCGACCGCTATCCTGACAGAGACGGGATCCGGCAGCACCGCGTCGGGCGCCAGGTCGGCCGCTTCACGGCCATCGACGAGGATGCTAATCGTGCCGGCATAGCGGCCGTCGCCATAAAGCGTCGCAAGAATGCGCCTGTAGTCGCCGCGCGCCTTGGCCAGCAGCCCGGCCGCGCCGGAGGCCGGCTCCTCGCGGTCTGTCCACAGCGTCGACGCGCCTTTGATGGAATCCTCGACGTCGTGATCGCCGGCGGCGACAGTGAAGTCGACCGTGTAGGCTTGCGGGTCTCCAATAAAGTCCGCATCCTCGGCATTGTCGCGCTCGAAGATTTTGATGCCGAAAAGCTCGAATGCAATTGCGGGCGTGACAGTTGACACGGCGACGTAAACCGCTGCGGCAACCGCCAGGGTACGCCTGGAACTCGGAAACTTCACAAATCATCCTCGTTGAAGGGGAGGCCCACCTCGAAGATGACAGTAGCCAAACTTCCGTGCTCTGCACACCCCATCGCAATTTTCATGCGCGACAGTGGCCCGGATGTCACGTCAGGGTGTCTGGCTGCCCGCCTTGTCGCGAACCGACTCCTCGGTCTTGGTCGCCGCCGCCTTGACCACACTGGTCACCTTATCCACGAACGAGCCGTCGCCTTCCGGCGTCAATCCCTGCCGGTCAGCCTCTTTCTTGGTTGCGTCATAAACCTCGGAAGCGACATCCTTGGCCTCTTCCATGCCTTTTTCCAACATGTCCTCGCCGGCGTGACGCAGCTTTTCCCCGTATCCGCCGAGATGCTCGTCCTCGATGGCGGTGCGCGGAAGCATCGCGCCGATCGCGGCTCCGGCCGCCAATCCCAGCGCGGCGAGCACCAGCGGTTCACGCTCGATTAAATCCTGCGTGGCGTCACGCATCTGCGCTCCGGCCTTGCCGACGCTTTCCGAACGATGCGCCAAACCGCGGCGCGCGCTTGCCGCCGATCTGCCGATGGCCTCGCTTGCATGCCCGGCCCTGTGCTTGGCCCCTGAAACCGTATCCTTCGCCGCATCCACCGCGTCGCCCGCCATCGACATGGCGGATCTGGCAGCGCCGGAAACCTTGTCCATCAACGATGCGTCCTGATCGTCGTAGCTGGCTGCCGATGACCTTCTCGCGCCATAAACCTGCGCGGCGGGACCGTCATTGGCGAAGCCTTCGGGCAGCAGTTCCTCCTCGTCGTCCCACGAGCGGTAGTCGCGCTCGCCGTAGCGGCGTCGCGGTCCGTTCGACCCGCCATGGCCCTGGCCGAACATGAGCCACGCCAGACCGGCGCCGACCAAGGCCAAGGGCAGCGGATTGTCTCGCACCTGCCCCTTCAGATTGCGGAGCGCCGCGCCGGCGTCGCCATTCGACAACATGCCCGTAAACTCGTCCATCATTTGGCCAGGCGTCATCTTGTTCCTGAGCGATTCGGCGGTATCGGCTACCCGCGCCCGGGCGGCTTCGGCCTGTCTTTCCAGTTCGGCTGTCGAAGTGTCGGTCATTTCATCTGCTCCTTCACGACGTGTATGTCCTGTTTGAATTGCGCCTGCGTGCGGTCGGGGACGAGTTCAGACGGCTCCATGTTCTTCGCGCCGGCCCGCAGCATCAGGTAGCCGACGATCGCAACCACTAGTCCGACGAGCAGGGAAGACCAGCCAGCGCCGAGCCCGGCATTGGCCAGGGCGATCACCAACGCCTGCAACAACACCAGCAACGCGGCAAGCAGACATATCGCCCCGCCGAGAATCTCGACCGCGCCGCTGCCGACCTTGCTGAATTTGTCCGCCATCTCCGACCTGAGCAGGCGCGCCTCGGTCTGAACCAGCGTGGTTGCCTGTTGCGCCAGATCGCTCAAAAGCGTCGGCACGCTCCGCGAGTCCTGATGCTCGTTCATGGCTGCTTCTCCCCGCTTCCCTCGCCAAAGAGATTTGCCTTCGACGACAAAGAATCGTCTTGCTGGGAAGGCCATGCCCGGTCGGCGGAGGGGGTGGTTGGTTCGCCACTGTCGCCAAACGACCGCGACGGGGTTGCAGGGCGAGCTTCGTACCCTTCGCCCGAACGCCTCTGGCCCGTTGAACCGTCACGGCCGGCGTGCGCGCCGGCATCGTTCGAATTATCGGAGTCCGGCACGCTGCTCTTTACGAAGCGGCCAAGCGCAAGTCCGGCGAGGATCGACCCCGCGAACAGGGCTCCCGAATTGTCGCGGCCCAATGTCCGCACATCATCCAGAATTTCTTCGAACTTCTTGTTTTTCAACGAATCCGAAAATCGTTCGATGCCGCCAGCCGCGTCGTTCATCAGCTTCGACATCGTGTTCTGTTCGCCTTTGGCAAGGTGTTCGCCGGCAGCCCGCATCGCGCCACCGAGCGCCGCGATGGATTCGCCCATCCCCTGTTGGGCGCCTTCCGCCTGTTGGAACGCAGCCGCCTTGGCTTCGGAGGCGTATTCTCCTGCCTTGCGCTGGACGTTGTCACGGGCATCTTGCAGCGTTTCCCGTGCTGAGCTTGCCTCATTCTTGAAAGCGGAGGCGACATCGTCCTTCACCGGATGCTTGTCGCCGCTTGCGCCGCCTGTATTCAGCTTCTGGTTCTGCATCGCGCGTCTCCTATGACAGTCCGAAGAATGAAAGGATCGCCAGCACGACGACGATCAGGCCGATAAGATAAATGACACCGTTCATGCTTGGCTCCTCCTTGGTTTGCCTTAACCACGAATTGTGCGGTCTGTTCCCTGGCAGACGAATTTTCGCTGCGCGAAGGAAACCCAAACACATATCGACAGTTCTGCCGTGACCGGCGTTGTCGAAGGAGATCCGAACATTGGCCGCAGCAACCGACCAGGAAAGCCAGCGCGGACGCGGGCGCGATGCGGACTGGCCGTCGGAAATTCCGGCGCGTGGGTGGAAAGACATCGCCTGGCGCATCTGGA
>JBGTLX010000363.1:0-2494 GCA_041743855.1 Rhizobiaceae bacterium
GCGGGCAGTAGCAGCCTGGCCGGGCTTGGATTGATTGCTTTCCTGCTTTCCGTTGTGTCCCAGATCGGCGACCTCTACGAATCGGCAGTCAAGCGGCGCAACGGCGTCAAGGATTCCGGCTCGCTCATTCCCGGCCATGGCGGCGTCATGGATCGGGTCGACGGGCTTGTGGCGGCGGCCTTCGCCCTGTACGTGATCGGCTGGCTGTACGCCTCGGCCGACAACCCCGCGCAAGGTTTGTTTGCCATGTGAAGGCGACCGCCCGGTCACGGATTCGCCGGTATTGACGTGCGAGTTGGCGGCGCGCCGAACGCCAAGGGCCGTCTGGCGGCGTTCGACCGCTCGGTCGGATGAGATTTGAGGGCAGGACTTGAGCGAAACCCTATCCGCTATATTCGGCGTCGAAAGCCTTTTGATCGGCACGCTCATTCCGTTTCTGTTCGTGCTGACAGTCGTCGTCTTCGTCCACGAGATGGGCCATTATCTCGTCGGCCGCTGGTGCGGCATCGGGGACAAAGCGATCACGATCGGCTTCGGACCGGAACTGTACGGCTTCAATGATCGCCATGGCACGCGCTGGAAGCTCTCGGCGATCCCGCTCGGAGGCTACGTCAAGTTCGTCGGCGACATGAGCGCCACGAGCAAGCCGGACAACGAGGAAATCGAGGCTCTTACCGACGCCGAACGGCAGGTGGCGTTTCATACGCAGCCGATCTGGAAGCGCGCTCTGACCGTGGTGGCCGGGCCGGTGTTCAATTTCCTGCTGACCATCGCCGTGTTCGCCGTCATGTTCTCGATCTACGGCCGCTTCGTCTCCGAACCGATGGTGGCCGAAGTGCGCGCCGGCAGCCCCGCGGCCATTGCGGGTTTTATGCCGGGCGACCGATTCGTCAGCGTCAACGGAGCGCCCGTCGATTCGTTCGCCGATGTGCAGCGGCTGGTGTCGGGTCGTTCAGGCGATCCGATGGTTTTCGTGCTTGCGCGCGCGGGCAAGGAAATTACCGTCACCGCGACCCCCGAGATCATGGAACAGACCGATGCGCTCGGAAATCTGGTCAAGGTCGGCGTCATCGGCGTGGTCAACAACGAGGCGCTCGGCCAGCCCCGCCTGATCAGCTACAGCCCGGCCGGCGCTTTTGCCGAAGCGGTTAGCGAAACCGGCCACATCATTGTTCGCACGGGCCAGTTCCTCAAGCGCTTCGTGGTCGGGCGCGAAGACAAATGCCAGCTTGGCGGCCCGGTCAAGATAGCCGATATGGCAGGCAAGGCGGCCAGGCTCGGCTTCGAATGGCTGGTGCAGCTTGCCGCGCTGCTGTCGGTCGGCATCGGCATTTTGAACCTCTTGCCGATTCCACCGCTCGATGGCGGCCACCTGGTCTTCTACGGCGCTGAGGCGGTCATGGGGCGTCCGGTTTCGGAGCGGGCCATGGAAGCGGTTTACCGAGTCGGGCTGTTTCTGGTTCTGGGCTTTATGGCTTTCGTTTTCTGGAACGATCTGTTCGGGTGCTGAATTCATGGAGAAATTCGCGATGCGTTTTGGCTTGTTGACCGGCCGTTTACCATGGGCCGGGATATGCGTGACGGGAATGCCACGCGCGGCGGCTAAGTAAACGCAAATTAACCAGAAGCCTTGCGTGTAGGCGGAATCCGGTTATTACGGTAGGGGAAATGACCGCGACGTCCGGCTTTCTCGCCGTGGGGACTACGAGAAAAAAAGGTTTTATAGGCTTATGAAGGCAGCATCCGGTTTTCTAGGCGCCGCTTCGGCGGTTGCCTTGTCCGCGGCCCTGGTCGCTCCAGGCGCGGTCGCGTTGCAGTTTGCGGTAGTGTCGGTCGCCCAGGCGGCTGTGGCTTCCTCCATTGAGGTCCGGGGCAATCAGCGCGTCGACGCCGAAACGGTTCGCAACTATCTGACCATCAGGACGGGCCAGAACTACTCGGCCGGCGACATCGATGAATCGGTGAAGCGTCTGTTCGCCACGGGTCTGTTTTCCGACGTAAGCATCAACCAGTCCGGCGGCACGCTGGTCGTCCAGGTGTCGGAATACCAAGTGGTCAACCAGGTCCTGTTCCAGGGCAACAAGAAGCTCAAGGACGCCCCGCTTTCGGCCGCGGTGCAACTCAAGCCGCGCGGAACCTTTTCTCCCGACACGCTTGAATCCGACGCAGAGGCTGTCCGCGCCGCCTATCGCCGCATCGGCCGCGACGACGCCACCGTCACCACCCAGATCATCGACCTCGGCGAAAACCGGGTCAATGTCGTCTTCAACATTGCCGAGGGCGGCCGCACCAAGATTGCGTCGCTCAATTTCGTCGGCAACGAAGCTTTCAGTGATCGCCGTCTCTCGGACGTGATCGCAACGAAAAGATCGACGCTCCTGTCCTTCATCAAGCGTGACGACGTGTACGACGAAGACCGCCTGCGCGCCGACGAGGAACTGCTGCGCCGCCACTACTACAATCGCGGCTACGCCGATTTCCAGGTTCTGTCGGC
>JBGTLX010000364.1:0-2358 GCA_041743855.1 Rhizobiaceae bacterium
GGTCGGATCACCCCAAAAATTCGGGTCCTGCTTGCGCGCCTGCGCTTCCGGGGAGATCAGGAAATCGGCCAGCACCAGCGCGCCGGCTTTTGCCGCGGCGTTGTAGGGAATGGCGACAAAATGCGTGTTGGCGAGCGTGCCTGCGGGAAAGGTGAAGGAGCGCACCGTGTCGGGCAATTCGCCGGCGGCAATGGCGCTCGACGCTTCAGCCGGGTTGAAGGCGAAAATGATGTCGACCTCGCCGTCGGCCAGAAGCTGCTTCATCGCCGGATAGTTTTGCGGATAGGTCCTGCCGCCGCGCCACAGCAGCGGGTTCAGTTCATCGAGAAAGGCAAAGAGCCGCGTGGCGACTGCATCGAAAGAGGTATCATCGGCCGGTTTCAGCAGAACCGACGGATCGGGCGCGAGTTCGATCGCCGCCTGCTTCAAAAAGGACACGCCGATAAAATCCGGCGGCTGCGGATAGGAAAACCGGCCGGGATTTTTCTGCGCCCAGCCGAGCAGACCGCGCGCCGATTTGGGCAGCGAGGTTTTAGGCGTCCGCTCGGAATCGTGGAAGAAAACCAGCTTGGCCATGCCCCACGGGCTTGCCAGCCCTTCGACGGGAACGGTGAAATCGGTCCGGATCGTCGGTTGGTCCTCATCGACGAAACGCCGGTTCGGCAACGCCTCCGCCCAGCCCGGCGCAAACAGCAGTTTTTGCTGCTTCATCGACGCGAAATTCGCGCCATTGATCCAGATCGCGTCGACCGTGCCGCTCTCGTCTTTGCCAGCGGCTTTCTCGGCCACGACCTTGGCCACCGCATTGGCGGTGTCGTCGAGTTTTACGTGGACGAGTTTGACGCCAAAGCGGGCGAGCATCTCGCCGCCGGCCCATTCGAGATAGGCGTTGATGTTTTCAGCGCCGCCCCAGGCGTTGAAATAGACGATTTCACCGCGCGCTTGCGCCAGCACCGCATCCCATTTTGCCGGATCGGGATTTTGGGCCAGCGCGCCGGCTGTCATCGTCAGCAGGCTCAGGACGCTCAGAATCGTTTTTCGCATGCGGGGTTCCCAAAGGACCGCGCGATTGAGCATTGTTGCGCAAACGCGGTCAATGCGAGCGCTGGACGGGAGCGGTCACTTCGATGTGAGGCGCGCGTGCGCGGTCAGGCCACATCAACCCAACGCCCTTCGGAGAAGGAGCGAGCCGCGGCAGCGACAGTGCGCTCGATCCAAATACCCTCGTCGAAGCCGATGGCGACAGCCTCTTCGCCGAGCATGCGGCCGATCAACTGACGGCATTCGATGGTCTTCAGGTCGTTGAAGCCGAGGCTGTGGCCGGCGGTCGGGACGAAGCGTTCGTAGGGCCGGTGGTGCGGCGCGGTGAGCACGGTGCGAAACCCCTGCTCGGTCGGCCGATCCGAAGTTACGTAGAGCTGGAACTCGTTCATCTTCTCCTGATCGTAGAGGATCGACCCCTTGGAGCCAAAAATCTGGATGGCGATGCGGCCCTTGCGGCCCCAGGCGGTGCGGCTGACCGCAATGAAACCGGACGCGCCGTTTTCCAGGCGCAGCAGAATGGTGGCGAGGTCGAACACCTCGACGGCGCGGTCGCCTTCCGGCGTCTTGCGGGTCTCGTAGGGTTTGGCCATGTCGCACATGACTTTTGCCACGCCGCCAAACAGGGTCCGGATCAGCGACAGCGGATGGACGCCGAAATCGTCGAGCGCGCCAAAACCGTTCGACGCCTCGTGCCGCTGCTGGAAAGGCGCATGCGGATCGGCCAGAAAATCCTCGTCCATCTCGATGCGGACATGGTTGACCGCGCCGATCAACTCCTCGTCGAGGAGTTTTCTGATGTGGCGGATGACCGGATTCTGGATGTAATTGTAGCCGAGGACGGCCACCCTGCCCGATTTGGCTGCGGCCTCGAACATGGTCTCCGCAGCGGCCAGGGTCGCGGCCATCGGCTTTTCGCACCAGACATGCTTGCCGGCTTCAAGCGCCGCGATCGCCATCTCGGCATGGAACTTGTTGGGGGTGGTGATCGAGATCACGTCGATTTCGGGGTCGGCGATGAGGTCGCGCCAGTCGGCCGTCGCCTTGGCAAAGCCGAATTCCGCAGCCTTGGCATCGGCAAGCGCGGGACTGACCTCGGCAAGGTGGGCGAGTTTTATGTCCGGCACGTCGCCGAACACCGGTTTGACGGAATTCCAGGCGAGCGCGTGGCTCTTGCCCATGAAACCCGTTCCGATGAGGCCGACGCCAATGCTTGTCATGGTGGCTCGCCGATGTGGTTCCGAATGGCCGTTGTGAAACAAACGGTGCATCCGAATTGCCGAGTGGAATTTTCATTTCATTTCTGTTTCAGTGCGT
>JBGTLX010000365.1:0-5403 GCA_041743855.1 Rhizobiaceae bacterium
CGGCGTCGACAATGTCGATATCCCGGCGGCGTCGCGAAAAGGCATCATCGTGATGAACACGCCGTTCGGCAATTCGATCACGACCGCCGAGCATGCGGTCGCGCTGATGTTCGCGCTGGCCCGCCAACTGCCCGAGGCCAATGCCTCCACCCAGGCCGGCAAGTGGGAGAAGAACCGCTTCATGGGGGTCGAGATCACCGGCAAGACACTGGGCATCATCGGCTGCGGCAATATCGGCTCGATCGTGGCGACGCGGGGTGTGGGCTTGCGCATGCATGTCACCGCTTTCGATCCGTTCCTGTCGGAAGATCGCGCCTCGGAACTCGGCGTCGAAAAGGTCGAACTGGACGAACTGCTCGCTCGCGCCGATTTCATCACGCTGCACACACCGATGACCGACAAGACGCGCGGCATCATCAACGCGGAATCGATCGCCAAGATGAAGGACGGCGTGCGCATCATCAATTGCGCGCGGGGCGGGCTGGTGGTCGAGGCCGACCTGATCGAGGCGCTGACGAGCGGCAAGGTGGCGGGGGCTGGCATCGACGTGTTCGAGGTGGAGCCGGCGACGGAGAACCGGCTTTTCGGCATGGAGAATGTCGTGGCGACGCCGCATCTGGGCGCATCCACCACCGAGGCACAGGAAAACGTCGCGCTGCAGATCGCCGAGCAGATGGCGGACTATCTGGTCAAGGGGGCGGTGGCGAACGCCATTAACATGCCGTCGATCACCGCCGAGGAAGCGCCGCGGCTAAAACCCTTCGTGAAGCTCGCCGAAGTGCTTGGCGCGTTTGTGGGGCAGGTCACGGAAGACCCGATCACGGAAGTCGAGATCCTGTTCGACGGGTCGACGGCGCAGATGAACACCAAGGCTCTTATCAGCGCCGCACTCGCAGGCCTGATCAGGCCTCAATTGTCGGACGTGAACATGGTGTCCGCGCCGATCATGGCCAAGGAACGCGGCATCATGCTGTCGGAGGTGCGGCGCGACAAGTCCGGCGTGTTCGACGGCTATATCAAGCTCACCGTGACGACCGAAAAGCAGACCCGCTCCATCGCCGGCACCTGCTTTTCCGACCACAAGCCGCGCTTCATCCAGATCAAGGGCATCAATCTCGACGCCGAGGTGGGCCAGCACATGCTATACACGACCAATGCCGACGCGCCGGGCATCATCGGCCTCCTGGGAACGCTGTGCGGCGACAATAGCGTCAACATCGCCAACTTTCAGCTTGGCCGCAACCGGCCGGGCGGCGACGCCATCGCGCTGCTTTATCTCGACGCGCCGTTTCCCGAAAAAGTGTTGGCGCAGGTGCGCGCCAACACGTCGATCGAATCGGCGAAAAGGCTGATGTTCGATATCGGGTAGCTACGCCCAAGGGTCGACGAGCGGGATATTCAGGTCCTTGAAATCGCGGACGTTGCGGGTGGCTAGCGTCGCTTTGCGGGAGAGAGCGATGCCTGCGATTTGTGTATCAGGAACCGCGACGTTGCGGCCTGCGGCATGGCATCGCGCGGACAGCTTCGCCGCTTCCTCAGCTGCCGCAAGGTCGAAGGTCAGAACGCGGTCGGCCAAGGACAGGGTTGCGCGCTCGAAAGCGCTTGCGACGGCATTCTGCCGCCCTCCAACAGCCATCCGGAGAATACCGTAGCGAATCTCCATGACGGTGATGACTGTAGTCCATAGCAGGTTGGTCGATTGACGATTGAGCCAATCAAGCACTGCCGGGTTGTCCGCCGGCCGCATGACCGCCGATAAGACGTTGGTGTCTAGGATGATCACTTGTCGAAATCGACCGGGCGGAGCGGTTCGCGGGGCAAGGGCTCGAGCGTCTCGCCTCCCCAGTCGATGTCCTTGAACAGATTGGCGATCCGCGTTCCCAATCCCTCTTCCGCTGGTTCCGCGCGCAACAGTTCGGCGCGCAGGATGGTGCGGGCTTCCGCCTCCATGCTGACACCATGCTTCTTCGCCCGCTTGCGCAGGTTCTCCTTGACGTCGTCGTCGAGCCGCCGGATCAGCAATTGCGCCATGTCTTTTCTCCCATGCTATCATGATAGCACATCTTCACGGTTCTAGCCTAGCGTCTAGGCTTCCATCTTCCTGCCGCTTGTCTCGGCCAGCCAGATGCCGCCCAGAACCAGCGCCATGGCGACGCCGTGATAGACGTGAAAGGCCTCCCTCAGGATCAGGATCGACAGCAGCGTGCCGAAGATCGGCACCAGGTTGATGAACAGGCCGGCTCGGTTGGCGCCGATCAGTTCGACGCCCCTGATGTAGAAAACCTGCGCCAGGATCGACGGAAAGATAGCGGTGTAGGCGACGAGCGCCCAACCCAGCCCGTCCGGCGCGATGCCCGAGCCGGCCTGGAACTCCCAGGCGACAAAGGGAAGGGACGTGATCAGGGCGACGGCGGTCAAAACGATCATCAGGCTCTGCCAGTGAATCGCCGGCTTGAAGCGCAGCGCCACCGTGTAGGCCGAATAGACGATGACGCCGACCAGCATCAGCAGGTCGCCGAAATTCACGTCGAGGGCGATCAGGCGGGCCGGGTCGCCATGGCTGGTCGTCAACGCCACGCCGGCTATCGACAGCACGAAGCCGAGGATCTGCGCCCATGACACGCGCAGCCGGAACAGCAGGAAGTTGAGGGCGAAGATGAGCATCGGCATCCCGGCCTGCTCGATGCTGACATTAATCGCGGTGGTGTAGGTCAGCGCCGAATAAAGCGCGACGTTGAAGGCCGTGAAGCCGAACGCGCCAAGCGCCGCCAGCAAAGGGAGGTTTTTACGGACCAACGGCCAGTCGGTGATAAGTTGCCGCCAGCCGATTGCCGAAAGAATGGCGAGTGCGGAACCCCAGCGGAGCGCGGTGAGCAGCATCGGCGAGATATGGCCGACCGCGAGCTTGCCGGCGATGGCGTTGCCGCCCCAGAACAGGGCGGTCGCGAGCAGGAGAAGGTAGGCGGTGCGATGCATGCGGAAGTCCGAAGCGGATCGTGTCCGCACCTAGGATGAACGGGCGGGTCAAGTAAACAACGCGATGGATGCCAGCGGTGCGCCTGCCGTAGTCCAGAGCGGCAAAGAATTGTCGCGCTTGTCCGACCTTGCCGCTATAGAGGCCTGTCATTTGAGCCGCCCGGCTCCAGACTCACGAGATTCGAGGGAAGAAAACATGGCCAATGTGGTGGTGGTCGGCTCGCAATGGGGCGACGAGGGCAAAGGCAAGATCGTCGACTGGCTGTCCGAGCGCGCCGACGTGGTGGTGCGGTTCCAAGGTGGCCACAATGCCGGCCACACGCTGGTCGTCGACGGCAAGGTCTACAAACTGTCGCTGTTGCCGTCCGGCGTGGTGCGCGACGGCAAGCTGTCGATCATCGGCAATGGCGTCGTTTTCGACCCCCTGGCGTTTGTCGCCGAGGTCAAGAAACTCAAGGCGCTGGGCGTGGACGTTACGCCGGACCGCCTGAAAATAGCCGAAAACGCAGCGCTTATCCTCTCCTTGCATGGAGAACTGGATCGGATGCGCGAAGCCAGCGCGGTCAAGGGTACGAAGATCGGCACCACAGGACGGGGTATCGGGCCGGCCTATGAGGACAAGGTCGGCCGCCGTGCGATTCGGGTCATGGACCTTGCCGACCGCGCCGCATTGCCCGCAAAAATCGATCGGCTGCTGGCCCACCACAACCCGCTGCGGCGCGGGCTCGGCGAGGCCGAACTGTCCGCCGCAGCCGTTTTCGACGAACTCGTATCGGTGGCCGACGAGATCCTGCCCTATATGGACCGGGTCTGGAGAATCCTCGACGACCGGCGGCGCGCCGGCGAGCGCATACTGTTCGAGGGCGCCCAAGGCACGTTGCTCGACATCGACCACGGCACCTATCCCTACGTCACCTCATCGAACACGGTGGCAGGGCAGGCTGCCTCGGGCTCGGGCGTCGGCCCCTCCGTTGTCGGCTATGTTCTGGGGATCACCAAGGCCTACACGACCCGGGTCGGCGAAGGGCCTTTTCCGACCGAACAGGACAACGAGGTCGGCGAATTTCTAGGCACCAGAGGCCATGAGTTCGGAACGGTGACGGGTAGGAAGCGCCGCTGCGGCTGGTTCGACGCCGTGCTGGTGCGCCAGGCGGTCGCCGTAAATGGCCTCAGAGGCATCGCCCTGACCAAGCTCGACGTGCTCGACGGGCTCACCGAGATCAAGGTGTGCACGGGCTACCGGCTCGACGGCGAGATTATCGACTACCTTCCCGCGAGCCAGGGCGCGCAGGCCCGGGTCGAACCGGTCTACGAAACGCTCGAAGGCTGGCAAGGCACGACCAGAGGCGCGCGCAGTTGGAACGATCTGCCGGCGCAAGCCGTGAAATATGTTCGCTACATCGAAGAGTTGATCGGCGCGCCGGTCGCCCTTCTCTCCACCAGCCCCGAACGGGACGACACGATACTTGTGACCGATCCGTTTCAAGTCTAGCTTTGGCGATTCTGACGCTACTGCCCAGGCGGCGCGCGGATTCAAGGAAAAATAGGTCGACGCAGCATGGCAGATTTCGTAGCGGTCCTGAAGAAGACGCTGGATGGTCTCGGCGAGACGACGCCGGCAACCCGTGAAAGGGTGTATGAGAAGGCTCGCTCAACGATCGCAGCCAAGCTCGCCGCGATCAGTCCGCCGCCGCCTGCCGGTGTCGCCGACCGGCAGATGCGGGCCCTCGAGGAAGCCATCGCGAGAATAGAATCGGATTACGCGGCGGCCGCCCCGCAGTTCGACGATCCGCTGGCCGAACTCGAAAACGTGTTCGCTTCGTTGAAGAACCCGCAGCCGCGAATGCTCGACCAGCCCAAGGCGGAGGCTTGGCCGAAAACTACGCCTTCGACACATCCGCCAAGGCCGGTCGACGAGCCGGTCGTTTCACAGCAGGCGTCAGAGCCGGACCCCGCCGACAATATCGACATGGAAGATGACGACGACCGCCAAATGTTCCCCGCGCATCATGGGAGCGAGACATCGGGGCGTCGACGCGGCTATGGAGGATTGCTTGCCGCGGCATTGGGACTGGCGATCATCGCTGGCGGCGGATACGGGCTTTGGCTCAACAAGGACGCGTTTGGTGGCCTGTTCGGGGCGGCTGCGCCGGAAACATCCGAAATTGCCCCTCTCGAACCTGCGCCTGCGACCGACGTCGTTCCGGCAACTCCCGCGCAGCCGGCCGCCCCGGCGGATGGCGCCGCATCCGGAGAAGACGCGAAATTCACACAGCGCCTGACACCCGAGGGCGAGGAAAACGATCCCGGCCCTGCCGGCGGCCAGACTGGCATCGGCGAAGGAACGTCGGTAGCGGCCCTTACCCAGCCGCCTGCTGCGGGACAAACGCCGATCGCAGGCGGAGCGGCGCCCGAAGCGCCCGCGCC
>JBGTLX010000366.1:0-1542 GCA_041743855.1 Rhizobiaceae bacterium
GCCTCCATACGCTTGACATAGCCGCCATGGTCGGCCCCAAGCACGAAGATAAGGTCCTCGAAACCGCGTCCGACCTTGTCATACATGTAGCCGACATCGGCGGCGAAATAGGTGAACTGGCCGTCCGACTTGACCAGCGGCCGGTCCATGTCGTCGCCGACCTCCGTGGAGCGGAACAGGGTCTGCTCGCGGTCTTCCCAATCGTCCGGCTTCTCGCCCTTGGGCGGCGGCAGCTTGCCCTTGTAGATGTGGCCCTTGAGCGTCAGATCGTTGATCGCGCAGCGGATTTTGCGGGCGTTGTCTTCATGCAGCGTGCGCTCGGAAAAGAACACCTCGTGGCGCACGTTGAGCAGCGCCAGGTCTGCGCGGATCATCGCCATCATGGCGTCGATCGTGCGCTCCTTGACGAGCGCCAGCGCTTCGGCCTCGGGCATCTGGTTGAGGGTGGGACCGAATTCCTCGGCCAGCGCCGCGCCGACCGGCACGAGATAGTCGCCGGGATAGAGGCCGGCCGGAATGTCGCCGATCGCCTCACCCAGCGCCTCGCGGTAGCGCAGCATGACGGATTGCGCCAGGACGTCGATCTGGGCTCCGGCGTCGTTGATCAGGTATTCCTTGGTCACCGAATAGCCAGCGAATGCCAAGAGGTTGGCCAGCGCGTCGCCGACAACGGCGCCGCGGCAATGGCCGACATGCATCGGCCCGGTCGGGTTGGCCGAGACGTATTCGACATTGACCTTCTTGCCGGCGCCGAAGGTCGAGCGGCCGTAATCGGGGGCGGCTGCGAGGATATCGGCCAGATGCTTTTGCCAGAACGCGTTGCTCAGACCCAGATTGACGAATCCCGGACCGGCGACATCGACTTTTTCGACATCCGCATCCTTGCGCAGCCGCGTTGCGATCAACTCTGCAAGAACGCGTGGATTCTGGCCGGCGGCCTTTGCCAGAACCATGGCCGCGTTGGTCGCGAGGTCGCCATGGGTGGCGTCGCGCGGCGGCTCGACAGAAACACGCGACAGATCCAGCGCGCCGCCGTCTTTTACTTTTAAATCAAGCGCTTCGACGGCTTTTATGATTCGCTCGTTGAAATCGGCGAAGATGTTCATGGTGATACTCAATATCTTGGGCAGCGAGCCCTCGAAGGACGCACAAGAAGCCGTTCGCCTAACTCAAATCCGGCGTGTGGTCAAACAAGCGGCGATGCTCCTTGATGGCGTAGGTATCGGTCATGCCGGCCAGAAAATCCGAGACATAACGCGCCTTGACGTGTTCCTCGGCGCGGTCGAGGCCTTCGCGCCAGCCGCCCGGCATCTCGCGCGGGTTTGCCAGATAGGCGTCGAAGAGATCGCGGACGATCCGCTCCGCGCCGGCGCGGACCCGCATCACCTCTTCGGCGCGGTTCATGTTTTTGATGAGGAACGCCTTCAACTCCTTTTCGTCAGAGGCGATTTCGGCGGAGAACGCGACCATCGGCTTACCTGCCCGCCTGACCGCGTCGGCGCTTTCCGGCTTGACCCGAGCCAAATTCGCCACTGAGGCCGC
>JBGTLX010000367.1:0-3668 GCA_041743855.1 Rhizobiaceae bacterium
CCGGCGGCAGGCACGACCCCAAAGCTGCCGGATTTGCAGCTTTTCATCACCGACACGCTGGGCAATCCATTCGTGGAGGAAGACGCTCGTGCAGAGCGGGCCGATCGCGCAGTCGCGAAAGGACGCCAACACGATCAAGAAGTCGCGCGATATCACCGTGGTGCTTGGCAACCCACCCTACAAGGAGAAGGCGCGGGGCATGGGCGCGTGGATCGAGCAGGGCGCGAAGGGCCGCCCTTCGCCAATGGACTGGTGGGCTTCGCCGCCCGAGTGGGGCGTCAGCGCGCACGCCAAGCACCTCAAGAACCTTTACGTCTATTTCTGGCGCTGGGCCTCGTGGAAAGTGTTCGGTTCAGGCAACAGGGCGGCAACCGGAAATCCCGATCTCGACCAGGAAGGCATCGTTTGCTTCATCACGGTCGCCGGCTTTCTCGGTGGCCCGGGTTTCCAGAAGATGCGCGAGGATCTGCGCCGTAGCTGCTCCGATATCTGGGTGGTCGACTGTTCGCCGGATGGTCACCAGCCCGATGTGGCGACACGCATCCTCCAGGGTGTGCAGCAACCGGTTTGCATCGTGCTTGCCGCAAAGCCGTTGAAAAAGGATGCGAGCAAGCCGGCGCATGTGCGCTTCAACGCCCTGCCGAAGGGCCGGCGCGAGGACAAGTTCAAGGCGCTGGAAAAACTGTCGCTGCAAGGTCCGGCCTGGGCTGACGCGCTTGCCGGCTGGCGCGAGCCGTTCTTTCCTGCAGCGATCGGCGACTGGGCAACATTGCCGGGGCTGAAGGATTTTTTCACCTATGACGGCTCGGGCGTCATGCCCGGCCGCACCTGGGTGATCGCGCCCGATGCGCAATCGCTACGAGACCGCTGGGACCGTCTGGTGGCCGAGAAGGATCCGGCGAAGAAAGAAACGCTGTTTCATCCGCACGAAGGCGGAGACAAGACCGTCGCAAAGAACGCGCAGAAAGGAATTGCCGGTCACGAGCACCGCGCGATTGCAGTGAAGGGCGACGAAGGATCGGCTGTAGCGCCTGTGCGTTATGCGTTCCGCTCGTTCGACCGGCAATGGATCATTCCGGATGTCCGGCTGATCAACCGGCCCAATCCGACGCTGTGGGCCGCGCACTCGGCTCGGCAGGTCTATCTGACGGCGCCTGACGACCGCTCCCCATCGAACGGTCCAGCCCTAACATTCGGTCATTCCGTTCCCGACCTCCACAATTACAACGGGCGCGGCGGCCGGGCCTTCCCGCTCTGGGCGGACGCCGCCGCGACAAAGCCGAACATCGCGTCGGACATGCTAGCCATCCTGGCCGACGCTTTTGGCGAAGTGTCGCCGGAGGATGTGATGGCCTATCTCGCCGCCGTCATGGCGCACCCTGCCTTTACGCAAAAATTCCTGCCCGACCTCGTGCAGCCCGGCCTGCGTGTGCCGCTGACGGCCGACCCGGCGCTGTTCGCCGAAGCCGCCGCGCTCGGGCGCGAAGTTATCTGGCTGCACACTTACGGCGAACGGTTCGCCGATGTGGAAGCCGGACGGCCGAAGGGACCGCCGCGCATGGCGGCGGATGTGCGACCGTCCATCCCCGCCGAAGGCGCAATACCCGGCCCGCCAGAACCGCTGCCCGACATGATGGAGTATGACGCAGTGAAACGGCGTCTGATCGTCGGCAAGGGGTTCGTGGACAAGGTTTCGCCGGAAATGTGGGCCTACGAGGTTTCGGGCAAGCAGGTGGTGTGGCACTGGTTCAGCTATCGTCGCCGTGACCGGACCCGGCCGCAGATCGGCGACAAGCGCCCGCCCTCGCCGCTGGACAGAGTGCAACCGGACCACTGGCTAGCGGAATACACCAGCGACCTGATCGACCTTTTGAACGTCCTGGGGCGGGTGGTGGAACTGGAGCCGAAGCAGGCAAACCTGCTGGAACGGATCCTGGCAGGAAAGACGATCGAGGCGCCGGCCAAGGACGATTGATAGCGGGGATAACCCGAAACGATTCGTCGCAGCGCACAGTCGTCTGTGCAAAGTTACACATGACGAATCGCCGGAATCCTGATGACCCGCAGCCAGCTCGACCTTTTCGGAAGCGACCAGCCTGAACTCTTCGACGAGAACGCCGCGCCAATCGTGTTCCGCGCCGACCCCGACCGCATCAGACGCCGGATCGCTAACATGCTGGCCGAGGTGCGGGCGGCCGGGCGGATGCCGTGGAACGCGGACGAGCTGGAGAATCGCGCCTATCTGCTGAAGCAGATGGCGCGGTTCCTGCCGGATGACGAAGCGGCGCAGCTGGCGTTCGAGTTCGAGCAGGAAGTGGAAAGGCTGAAGGCGGCCTGAAACCTAGCCTGGTTGCGCCGCCCCTCATCCGCCTATCGGCTCGCCTCGGTTCCGGTCGAGTCAGGCGCGCCTCATCCC
This sequence comes from Rhizobiaceae bacterium, assembly GCA_041743855.1. GTDB lineage: Bacteria > Pseudomonadota > Alphaproteobacteria > Rhizobiales > Rhizobiaceae > JBGTLX01. Next base: position 2,417 of record JBGTLX010000367.1, read on the forward strand.
GAGCCTATCGGAGGGGCCGCCCCCTCAGTGATTATCCCTGGGGATACCGCTGGTCTGGGCGACGCGTTGGTATTTGACAGCCGGCTTCAACACCATGCCGGCTGAAAGCTGGTCGACCATGCCGCGCTGAATTTCCTGCCACGGCGTCTGGTGCTTCGGGTAGGCGTAGCCGCCATTTTCCTGCAGCTCGGCGCGCCGGCGCGCGATCTCGCCATCATCGACCAGCATGTCGGCGCTGCCCCTTTTCAGGTCAATGCGGACGCGGTCTCCCGTTTTCAGGAGCGACAGACCTCCGCCGATAGCCGCTTCCGGCGAGGCGTTGAGGATCGACGGGGAGCCGGACGTGCCCGACTGGCGGCCGTCGCCGATGCAGGCCAGCGCATGAATGCCTTGTCTGATGAGGTGAGCGGGCGGCTGCATGTTCACCACCTCGGCGCCGCCGGGGTAGCCGACCGGCCCCGCGCCGCGCATGAACAGGATCGTATGCTCGTCGATGCCCTGCGCCGGGTCGTCGATGCGGGCGTGGTAGTCTTCCGGTCCGTCGAAGACCATGGCATTGCCCTCAAAAGCTTCGGGGTCACTCGGGTTGGAGAGATAGCGCTCGCGGAATTCCGGCGAGATGCCGCTGGTTTTCATGATCGCGGACTCGAACAGATTGCCCTTGAGGTTGATGAAGCCGGCATTGGCTTTCAGAGGCTTGGTCGTGGCGCGGATGACGTCGGGGTTCTCGTTGACGACGTTTTTGCAGTTCTCGCCCATCGACTTGCCGTTGACGGTCATGGCGTCCGGATGCGGCAGCAGGCCGCCTTCCATCAACTCCATTATCACTGCCGGCACGCCGCCGGCATGGTGATAATCCTCGCCGAGATAATCGCCGGCCGGCTGAAGATTGACGATGAGCGGGATTGCATGGCCGACCGACTGCCAGTCGTCGTTGTCGAGCTTGACGCCGAGATGACGGGCGATGGCGTTGAGATGGATCGGCGCGTTGGTGGAGCCGCCGATCGCCGAATTGACGACGATGGCGTTTTCGAAGGCCTGGCGCGTCATGATATCCGACGGCTTCAGATCCTCATGCACCATGGCGACGATGCGCTTGCCGGTTTCGTACGAAATCTGCCCGCGCTCGCGGTAGGGCGCGGGAATGGCAGCAGAACCCGGAAGCTGCATGCCGAGCGCTTCGGCGAGCGAATTCATGGTGGTCGCCGTGCCCATCGTGTTGCAGTAGCCGACAGACGGGGCCGAGGATGCG
>JBGTLX010000368.1:0-3615 GCA_041743855.1 Rhizobiaceae bacterium
GTGGTAGGAGCCGATGACCCAGATCGTGCCGTTCGGCTTGAGCACGCGGCGCGCGGCGAGCAACCAGGCTCGTGTGAAGGCGTCATAGGCGGCAAAGCTCTCGAACTGATCCCAATGGTCGTCGACCGCATCGACCTTCGATTGGTCGGGACGGTGCAGGTCGCCGTCGAGCTGAAGGTTGTAGGGCGGATCGGCGAAGATCACGTCGATGGACTTTTCCGGCAGCCTGTCGAGGGCTGCGACGCAATCGCCCTTGATGATCGTATCGAGCCAGTCGGGCCGGCTGGCGGCGGACGGAAAATCGTCGAAAAGACGCATTGCTGACATGCTGATACCCGGGATACGCGTTGTCGTTTACACGCCGTTATGGTTACCGATCGGCGTAAATATTTAATGAAGCGGGTTCTCGCGTCCTGGCCGAAATTTGCGGACACGGGTCCGATGGTGTATGCGGCGCGGCATCGCGTTCCCGAACTTCCGAATTACCGGACGATAATGCCCCAGCCAGAACTCGTCATCTTCGATTGCGACGGCGTGCTCGTCGATTCGGAGATCATCGCGGCGCGGGTCGAGGCCGAACTCATCACCCAGGCCGGCTACGAAATCTCGCCCGAGGAGCTTTCGGAACTTTATGCGGGACTGACGTTCAAGGACATCATGCTGCGCATCGAGGAAAAGGCGACCATCCCTTTCCAGGCCTCGCTGATCGAACAGGCCGATGACATGATCGACCGTCGCCTGAAGGCCGAGGTTCGCGCGATCGACGGCGCCTACCAAGCCGCCGCGGGCGTCACCGCTCCGCGCTGCATCTGCTCAAATTCGACCCCCGAGCGCCTTTCGATCACGCTGGAGGCGACCCGTCTCGAACCACTTTTTGCCGGCCGCGTCTTTTCCGCCTGCGGAACGCCGGCGATGAAGCCCAAGCCCGCGCCGGACGTGTTTCGACATGCGGCGGTCACGCTCGGGGCCGATCCGGGCAAAACCTTTGTCATCGAGGATTCAGTCCACGGAATTTCGGGCGCGAAGGCAGCGGGCATGCGCGTCATCGGCTTCACCGGGGCCTCGCACAGCTATCCCGGACATGCCGATGCGCTGACCGAAGCCGGCGCGGAGACTGTCATCCGCCGCTGGGCCGATTTTCATGGCGTCATCGCCGCGCTGTTGGAATGGTCCGACGCTTAGATTTAGAACTCAGCGTCTGCCGCGGGCTTCTTCTTCGGCGGCCCCTCGTCGTAACCGGCGAAGACCTGAAGCGTCTGATCCTCGGGAATGGGGATAGTAACATTCGGGTCATTGAAGACGAACTGGGTGGCCGCGCCCGAACCGTCGAGCGCAACCTGATGATCATGCAATTGCGAGTACAGCAATTCCTCGCCGCGCGTAACGGCTATCCGGATAGGCATTCTGACCGCGCCGCTCGCGCCGGCCGGCCCGGGGACGACCCGTCCGGCGACAGCGACGTTGATGGTCATCTTTCCATCGGCGCGGGTGCAGGCGCGGGTCACATCCGAGATCGAGGCTTGATAGGCGAGTTTCGCGGGATCGTCCTGACCGCCCTTGGCATAGCTGCTGAAAGACGCGGTGCCTTCACGGAGCGTCACTTTGGGGCAATAGGCCAGCAATTCGCTCGCGAGGATTTTTTCCGCCTGCTGGCCGCCGGCGCCGGGAACGCCGGCCTTGTCGCCCGATTGGCAACCCGCGACGACAAGCATAAAGCCGCAAAGCGCCAAACCCGTCACAAGACGACCATCAACCAATCCAGATCTCATAAACGGCACTCCCCTCGCGCAAAGCTGCTGCCCTATAGCAACCGCGCGGCCAAAATGCGACTGGAGGGCTGACAGATTTTCGGCAGCCTTTCTCGCCTGACGCAAGCAGCTAAAACGGACCTATGAGCATGCACTACATCAGCACGCGCGGCGAAGCCGCCCAACTCGGCTTCTCCGACGCAATCCTCGCCGGGCTGGCGCGCGACGGCGGACTTTATGTGCCGAAGGACTGGCCGCATTTCAGCGCCGCCGAGATCAGGGCGATGCGCGGCCTCGCCTATCCTGACCTCGCAATCCGCGTTCTGACGCCATTTTTGGGGGACGAGATTCCCGCCCCGGTTTTCGAACGGCTGGTCAGGGAATCCTATGCGACGTTCCGGCACGAGGCGGTCTGTCCACTGGTTCAGACAGGCGCGAATACATTCGTTCTGGAGCTCTTTCACGGGCCGACGCTCGCCTTCAAGGACGTCGCCATGCAGTTGCTGGCGCGCCTTATGGATCATGTGCTAGCCGAGCGGGGGACACGCGCCACCATCGCCGGCGCGACCTCCGGCGACACCGGGGGCGCTGCGATTGACGCCTTTGCCGGCCGGGACCGCACCGACATCTTCATCCTGTTTCCGCATGGCAAAGTGTCGCCGGTCCAGCAGCGCCAGATGACGACCTCGACCAAGCCGAATGTCCATGCGCTGGCGGTAGAAGGCAATTTCGACGATTGCCAGGGCCTGGTGAAGGACATGTTCAACGATCACGGCTTTCGCGACCGCGTATCGCTGTCGGGCGTCAATTCGATCAACTGGGCGCGAATCATGGCCCAGATCGTCTATTTCTTTTCCTCGGCGATTTCGCTCGGCAGCCCGGACCGCCCCGTCTCCTTCACGGTTCCTACCGGCAATTTCGGCGACATCTTCGCCGGCTACGCCGCCAAGCGCATGGGCCTGCCGATCGAGCGGCTGGTGATCGCGACCAACGACAACGACATCCTCGCGCGCACGCTGGCTACTGGCGAATACCGCACCAAAGGCGTCGTCGAAACGACCTCGCCGTCGATGGACATCCAGGTCTCCTCGAATTTCGAGCGGCTGCTGTTCGAGGCGTCGCAGCGCAACGCCGGGACGGTGAGACGCTACATGAACGGCCTGAAACAGTCAGGCGGCTTCACCATCGAACCCGCAGCGCTGGTTGAAATCCGCGCCGAATTTGACGCGGACCGCGCCACCATGGAGGAGGCCGCGGCCACGATCCGTTCGACACTGCAAGGAAGCGGCTATCTGCTCGATCCGCACACCGCCACGGCGGTTCACGTCGCGCGCGACAGGATATCGGCCGGCGTGCCCATGATCGTGCTCGGAACGGCTCATCCGGCTAAGTTTCCGGCCGCCGTCGAGAAAGCCAGCGGCATTGCGCCGGCTTTGCCCGACTGGCTGAAAGGATTGATGGAAAGCGACGAAAATTACACGGTACTTCCATCCGACCTGAAAATGGTGGAAGATCATGTCAGTCGCCACGCGCGGGCGGCGCGTTGAGGGAGTCATATCTGCATGGGTGTTGAGGTAAGCCGTCTGTCGAACGGCCTGACAGTCGCAACCGAAACCCTTCCAAGCATCGAATCGGTCGCTCTCGGCGTCTGGGTCAAATCCGGAGCCAGAAACGAGCGCGAGGACGAGCATGGAATGGCGCATCTTCTCGAGCACATGGCGTTTAAGGGAACGAACCGCCGGACCGCCTTCCAGATTGCTTCCGACATCGAGGATGTCGGCGGCGAGATCAATGCGGCGACCAGCGTCGAGACCACGTCCTATTACGCAAGGGTCTTGAGCGACGACGTTCCGCTCGCCATCGACAT
>JBGTLX010000369.1:0-3197 GCA_041743855.1 Rhizobiaceae bacterium
CTTGATCTCCCCCCTTGCGGGGGAGATGGCCGGCAGGCCAGAGGGGGGTGCGAAGAATAGCCGAGTTCTCCGCTCGAAACACGCCGGAGCCTCTATCTAATGTTCAAAAAAATCCTCATCGCCAATCGCGGCGAGATCGCCTGCCGCGTCATCCGGACGGCTAAAAAACTCGGCATCGCCACCGTCGCCGTCTATTCCGACGCGGACCGCGAGGCGCTGCATGTGAAAATGGCGGACGAGGCGATTCATATCGGCCCCGCGCCGTCGAGCGAGTCCTACATCGTCATCGACAGGATTCTCGACGCGGTCCGCCAAACCGGCGCGGATGCGGTGCATCCGGGCTACGGCTTTCTGTCGGAGAACGCCGATTTCGCCGAAGCGCTGAACGCCGCGGGCGTGGCCTTCATCGGGCCGCCGGTGAAAGCCATCCGGGCGATGGGCGACAAGATCACCTCCAAGAAGATCGCAGCAAGCGCCGGCGTCTCGACCGTGCCCGGTCACATGGAGCTGATCGCCGACGCCGACAAGGCGGCAATGATTGCCGGCCGGATCGGCTATCCGGTGATGATCAAGGCGTCGGCAGGCGGCGGCGGCAAGGGCATGCGGGTCGCCTGGGACGACAGCGAGGCGCGCGAGGGTTTTCAGTCGTCGAAAAACGAGGCCAAGAGCTCGTTCGGCGATGACCGCATCTTCATCGAGAAATTCATCACGCAGCCGCGCCACATCGAGATCCAGGTGCTGGGCGACAGGCAGGGGAACCTGCTTTATCTCGGCGAGCGCGAATGCTCGATCCAGCGCCGCAACCAGAAAGTCATCGAGGAAGCACCGTCGCCCTTTCTGGACGAGGCGACGCGAAAATTAATGGGCGAGCAGGCCGTCGCGCTCGGCAAGGCCGTCGGCTATTTCTCCGCCGGAACGGTCGAGTTCATTGTCGACGGCGACCGGAATTTCTACTTCCTCGAGATGAACACCCGCCTGCAGGTCGAGCATCCGGTGACCGAACTCGTCACCGGCATCGACCTCGTCGAGGAGATGATCCGCGTCGCCGCCGGTGAAAAGCTGAGGTTTACCCAATCCGATGTAAAACTGAATGGCTGGGCGATCGAAAGCCGGCTCTACGCCGAAGATCCCTATCGCGGCTTTTTACCCTCGATCGGCAGGCTTTCCCGCTACCGGCCGCCAGCCGAGGGCAGCCAAGAGGACGGGACCATTATCCGCAACGACACCGGCGTTTTCGAGGGCGGCGAGATCTCGATGTATTACGACCCGATGATCGCCAAGCTCTGCACCTGGGGCCCAGACCGGCCGACCGCGATCCGGGCGATGGCGAATGCGCTCGACGATTTCGAGATCGAAGGCATCGGCCACAATCTGCCGTTTCTGTCCGCCGTCATGGATCATCCCCGGTTTCGCGAGGGGCGGCTCACCACCGCCTTCATCGCGGAAGAATATCCGGTCGGTTTTGCCGGCGTGACCCCGACAGCCGAACGGGCAACGACACTCGCCGCGATTGCCGCTTTCATCAACCTTCGCGTCCAGAACCGCGCGGCCATGATTTCGGGTGGAGTGGACAATCATCGCCGCACGGTGGGCGCGGAGTGGGTGGTCACGCTTGGCGATTTCAGCTTTCCGCTGAAGAGCAGCGGCGGAGCAGGCGACATGACGGTGAGCTTCGACGATGGCGCATCGCTCGTCGTTTCCAGCGACTGGCTGCCCGGCCGCCAGCATGCGGCGTTCACCGTCGGCGGATCGTCGCTTGGCGTCAAGACCCAGCCTGCGGGAACGGGCTATCGGCTGCGCTGGCGCGGCATGGATTTCGTCTGTCACGCGCGCCACCCGCGCGTCGCCGAACTCGCGCGGCTGATGCCGCAAAAGCTGCCGTCCGATGTTTCGAAGATGCTGCTCTGCCCGATGCCGGGCATTCTGACGGTCGTCTCGGTTATCGAAGGCGAAAAGGTGGAAGCCGGCCAGGCGCTGGCCACCGTCGAGGCGATGAAGATGGAAAACGTGCTGCGCGCCGAGCGCAAGGGCATGGTCAAACGCGTCGCGGCAAAAGCCGGAGCCAGCCTTGCCGTCGATGAACTGATCCTGGAGTTCGAGTGACCCCCCGACGTCACGACGATGCCTGGCGTGTGTGAGGTTCACCTCAGTGCGTGTTAGTATTCCCCTATTTGTTGAGAATGAGCTTGCCTTGCCGGGTGATCTTCAGCCGGTAGAGTGACCCGGCATGCGCGATGCCAATCTCGCGCGCGCCGTTGAAAAGCTGCTCGCTCGACACTGTTTTTGTGGCGGGCTGCTCCTGCCCAGTGCGTGCCGGAAAGTCGATTGTCGTGCGTCGAGGGCGAAAGCGGAAATCGTCGTGATTGTAGCTGTTCATCGGCTCGATCCTTTTCCGCGCGACCCGGGCGCTGCTTCACGGACTAATTGTTGACTTAATTATTCATGTTTAACACCACTGCGATACTGGAGTAAACAGGAGAGCCAATCGTTATAGCCCAGGCGACAGCGAGGCGCGCGTGTCGGGGAAAATTCAAGCCGCGTCGATTTCGGCCTGCAGCGCTACCATATGCTGCTCGGCCGCGGACGTTGCCGCCCGCTCGATCGCACGGAAGCGGCTGACGACGGCAAGCCCGACCGTGGTCAGTTGAGCGCCGCCGCCGCGCTTGCCGCCTGTCTGCGCGGCGACCACCGGCTTGCCGAAAATCCGGTTCATCTCCTCGACCAGATCCCAGGCGCGTTTGTAGGACATGGTCATCTGCCGCGCGCCCGCCGATATAGAGCCGAACGCGGCGATCTGTTCCAACAATTCGATCTTGCCGGGGCCGATCCGGCCATCGGGGTCGAGATTGATCCTGAGGCTTAGCGACGACATTTTTTCTCCTCTTCCCTACCCGCCTGCATGCATCTTGCCCGCCAAAGCAAAGGCTGCGTTGCTCCGATCGAAGGTTACGGATTTGACGACCGCGAAAACGCTGCTGCCCTTCGACAGGCCGAGCGCGTGAACGGAGCGGCGGGTGATGCGGGCAAACAGGCGCGCGCCGCCGCAATTCAGCGTGACCAGCGCATCCGCCCCATCCCCCGAGGCGATGTGGATGACTTCGCCTTGCAGGATGTTGAGCGCGCTGATGCCGGCCGGGCGTTCGGTCGCGATCATCACGTCGCGGGCGCGCACCCGCGCCCGGACCCTTGCGCCGATT
>JBGTLX010000370.1:0-3878 GCA_041743855.1 Rhizobiaceae bacterium
CGGTGCACCGCGCCGATGAAGGCGTCGCGGCCGCCGCCGACCATGCCGACGCGCAACCGCCGCTCGCCAATCCTGTCGTCCGTCGCGTGGACCATGATCAGGCCTTCACGCCGAGCAACTGACGGGTCGCAGCGAGATCGACGCCCGTCGCCATGAAATCGTCGAACACTCGGTCGGTCACCTCGATGATGTGGTCGGCGATAAATTTCGCGCCGTTGCGCGCCGCCACTTCCGGATGCTCCAGGCAGCACTCCCATTCATAGACGGCCCAGCCGCCGAAATCACATTGCGCCAGCTTGGAAAAAATCGCGTTGAAATCGACCTGGCCATGACCCAGCGAACGGTCGCGCGCGGCGCGCTCCAGCCAGCCCTTGTAGCCGCCCAGAAAACCCTGTCTGGCGGTCGGGTTGAACTCGGCGTCCTTGACGTGAAACATCTTGATCCGCTCGTGATAGACGTCGATGAAACCCAGGTAATCCATGCCCTGCTTGATGTAGTGCGAGGCGTCGTAATTGATGTTGCAACGGGGGTGCCCGCCGACGGCGTCCAAAAACATGTCGAACGTGTCGCCGTCGAAAATATCCTCGGTCGGATGGATTTCGAAGCATAGGTCGACGCCCTCATCCTCATAGGCGTCGAGGATCGGCTTCCAGCGCCTTGCCTGCTCGGCGAAACATTCCTCGATCAGGCCGGCCGGGCGCTGCGGATAGGGATAGAAGAACGGCCAGGCGAGGCTGCCGGTGAAGCTGACATGCTCGGTCAGCCCCAGTCTGCGCGAGACTCTTGCGCATTTCCGCACCGCGTCGGCGGCCCAATGGCGTCGCGCTTCGGGATCGCCCTTGAATTGAGGCGGGCACTGGCCGTCGAACATCAAATCGTAGGCCGGATGCACCGACACCATCTGCCCCTGATAATGGCTCGACAGTTCGGTGATGACGATGCCGATATCCTTGAGCTTGCCGGTGATCTCGTCGCAATAGGCGTCGCTCTCATAGGCGAGGTCGAGATCGAGGAATCGCTTGTCGCCGCTCGGCACCTGGATGCCCTTGTAGCCATAATTTTTGGCCCAGGCGGCGATCGATTCCAGCGAATTGTGCGGCGCTTCATCCCGCGCGAACTGCGCCAGAAACAGACCCGGCCCCTTGATCGTACGCAAGTCGTTCCTCCGTCTTTTTTGTCGACTACTGCACGTGGATTTCCACGAGTCAAATTGCGAAACCTTCCTTCCCGTCACTCTGATGCGCGGCCCCGCGAGGCGAGAAAATCGCGCACGACCAAGCGCGACGGCCGCTTACCCAAATCACCCACGAAATGCGTCAGCCGCGTTTTGACCGTGACATCCTCGCGCAGATCCGCGCCGAAGATGGCATCGATGCCCAGCAGACCATCGACCAGGACCGCCGGATCGCCGCCACTCTTTGAGGCAATGGCTTTGGTGCACTCGGCGAACGGATCGCGGACATCGAGCGCGGCGCCGTTGCAGTCGGCGCCGCTCGCATAACGCATCCAGCCGGCTATGCCGAGCAGCAGCCCATCGCAGGGTGTTCCCGCCCGGAGCGCGGCGCGCAACGGCTCCAGCAGGCGCTGTCTGATCTTCTGCGAACCGTCGGTCGAAATCTGCAGCGTCGTGTGCTTCAGCGCCGGATTTTTCAGGCGCGCGATCGTCTGCGCCACATAGGCCGGCACATCGATGTTGGGGACGGGCGGCAGATGCGGCACGACCTCGCGCGCAATCGTCCGAAGCGCGAAATCGCGAAAACAATCCTCTTCCATGACATCCGCCATGAACTCGATTCCCGACAGCACGCCGAGTTGGCAAAGGTTCGACTGGATGCCGTTGACCACGCGCATTTTTAGGATTTCATAAGGGGCAACATCCTTGACGAACAGCGCCCCGGCGCGGTCCCAGGCAGGCAAAGGCCTCTCGAAATGATCCTCCAGCACCCACATGCGGAAAGGCTCGCCGACCACGAGGCCAAGATCCTCGACGCCGGTCTCGGCAGCAAAGGCGGCAAAATCCTCCGGCCGTGTCGCGGGCACGATGCGGTCGACCATCGTGTTCAGAAAAAAAGCCTCGCGCGCGATGCGGTCGTGCAGGCGCTTGTCGATTTGCGCGGCGAGGGCGAGCACCGAGCGGCGCAAGGTGGCGCCGTTGTCGGGAACATTGTCGCAACTGATCAGCGCCGGGAGCGGCGCGCCGACAGCCATGCGCCGTGCGAACAGCCGCAGCACGAAGCCCGGAGCCGACATCGGATTTTGCGGATCGGCGATGTCGTGGCGGATGTCGGGATGATCGAGATCCAGTTCCCCGCTCGCCGGAATATGGCAATAACCCTTCTCGGTGACGGTCAGCGTGACCACGCCTATGGCCGGATCGGCCGCCGCGTCCAGCGCGCGCTGCAAGCCCAAACGACGCGGGTCGGCCGTCTCGTCCAGCACCGACACCACGCCGAGCATCGACCCGATCAGCCGGCGGTCGGTCTCGTCGCTCGTTCGCAATTCACGGCAATAAAGCCCGTCCTGAGCGCCCAGCGTCGAGTCGAGTTCGGGCGGACGAAGATTGACGCCGACGATGCCCCATGGGCCGAACTGCGCCTCCAGCGCGTCGTCGGTGTATTCCGCCTGATGGCAGCGGTGAAACGCGCCGACGCCGAGATGCAGCATGCCCGCCGACAGCTTTGTCCTGTCGTACCCCGGGCGGCGAATTTTTGCCGGCAAATGGCTTTGGCTCGACGGGCCGAGCCGAATGGAGGGCGTTGCCGGCAAATGGACGGTCATCGCGCCGGCCTGAACGGAGGCGCGCCGAGCACGGACTGCTCCAGGTCGACCAGCGCGCCGGTCATCAGCCCCGAGGCGTCGCTGAGCAAAAACACCGCCAGCTGCGCCACCTCGTCGGCGGTCAGCAACCTTCCGAGCGGCATGGTTTTGGCGGCCGCTTCCGCCCAGCCTTCGCCCTTGCCGAGCGTTTCGGCCTGCATCGCCTGTTCGGCCGGGGTCGCCACCCAGCCCATATTGATGCCGTTGATGCGGATGCGGTCGCTCAAATGCGCGTTCGCCGCGTTTTTCGTCAGCGTCGAGAGCGCGCCCTTGGTGGCCGAATAGATAGCGAGGTCGGCAGCGCCGCAATGCGCGTTCACCGACAATATGTTGACGATGGCGCCCGGCGCGCGCCGCGCCTTCATGTCGGCGACCGCCGCCTGCATCAGGAAGAACGGCGCACGCGCATTGACCGCGAAAAGCCGCTCCCAGTCGCCCGGCGTTCCGGTTTCCAGAGAGGCGCGGTCGGTCAGGCCGGCGGCGTTGACCAGGCAATCGACGCGCCCGAGTTTTTCTATCGCCTCGGCGATGGCGGCTTTTGGCGCGTCCGCCTCGGCCAGATTGGAGCGGATGAAGTGTGTCGGACAGCCTGCCTTGGAAAGCTCTGTTGCGACCCTTTGGCCTCGCTCCGCCTTGCGCCCAACGATGGCGATGCCGGCGGCCGCGCTTTCGGCGGCCAGCCGGGCGACGTTTTCGCCCAACCCTTGAGTCCCGCCAGTCACGACGACGATTTTGCCGTTGAGCGCAACGATCACAAGAATCCTCCCCCGTCCGTGCCGCGGATTTTCATCATGATCCTAGCTCCCCGAGTGCGACGATCGCACGCTCTGATCCGCGGAGGCATCCGCCAGGCTGCGGATTTTACCGGGATGGACGGAGACCCCGCGATGGGCGGAGGCGATAGCGGCCAAGGCCAGCGCAAGACTGTCGAGATTGGCGCGCGCGCCGTTCAGCGGCTCGCGGTCGTCCTCGATGGCGCACAGCAATTCGCCCATCGCGCCGTGAAACCCGTCATTGAACCATGGTCCCGACAGCGTCGGCGTCGCCTTGCCAGCCTGCGT
>JBGTLX010000371.1:0-5987 GCA_041743855.1 Rhizobiaceae bacterium
TGCGGCGCGCACCGCCCTGATGGCCGGCGCTCCGATCCTTTGCGATGCGGAGATGGTTTCCCATGGCGTCACCCGCGCGCGCCTGCCGGCGGGCAACGAGGTGATCTGCACGCTGCGGGATCCACGTACGCCGGCTTTGGCATTGGAGATCGGCAACACCCGCTCCGCCGCCGCGCTCGACTTCTGGGGCAACCGGTTGGAGGGCGCGGTGGTCGCGATAGGAAACGCCCCTACGGCCTTGTTCTACCTGCTGGAAAAGCTCCGCGACGGCGCGCCCAGGCCGGCCGCGATCCTCGGCATGCCGGTCGGCTTTGTCGGCGCGGCCGAATCCAAGGAAGCGCTGGTCGAAAATTCCCAAAATATTCCTTTTGCCATCGTGCGTGGCCGCATGGGCGGCAGCGCCATGACAGCCGCTGCCGTCAACGCATTGGCGAGGCCAGGGCTATGAATATCCACGCAAAGGGACGGCTCGTCGGCGTCGGCACGGGGCCGGGCGATCCCGAATTGCTGACGCTCAAGGCCGTGCGGGCGCTGGCCGAGGCCGATGTTGTGGCGCATTTCGCGAAGCGCGGCAACAACGGCAATGCGCGCACCATAACCGGCGCGCATTTCCACCCCGAAATGATCGAACTGCCGCTGCTCTACCCGGTGACCACCGAAATCGACCGGAACCACGACGACTACCGCTCGGCCATAGCCGATTTCTACGAGGAATCCGCCAACAAGGTCGCCGAGCATCTCGAAGCCGGCAGAATGGTGGCGGTTTTGTCGGAAGGCGACCCGCTCTTCTACGGATCCTACATGCACCTGCACGTCAGACTCGCGAATCGATTCCCGACCGAGGTGATCCCGGGCGTCACCGCCATGTCGGGCTGCTGGTCGCAGACCGGCGTGCCGATCGTGCAGGGCGACGACGTGCTCACCGTGCTGCCCGGAACGATGAGCGAATTCGAGCTGACACGGCGGCTCGCCGACACCGATGCCGCCGTCATCATGAAGGTCGGCCGCAATTTGCCGAAAATACGCCGCGCGCTGACCGCCACGGGATTGCTCGACCGCGCCATCTATGTCGAGCGCGGCACCATGGCCAGCACGTCGTCGGCGCGGCTCGCCGACAAGGCCGACGATGTCGCGCCGTATTTTTCGATCGTGCTGGTGCCGGGATGGGCGGGGAAACCGTGAGCGGGCATGTGTGCGTCATCGGGCTCGGGCCCGGCAGTGCCTGCCAGGTCACGCCGCAGGCGAGCGAAGCGGTCGCGGCGGCCGAATTTTTCTTCGGCTACGGGCCCTATCTCGACCGTCTCGAATTGAGATCGGATCAAACAAAAGTCGCCTCCGACAACCGCGAGGAAATTTTTCGCGCCAGGGCGGCGCTGGAAAAAGCTGCACAGGGCCAAAAAGTCGCGGTCGTTTCAGGCGGCGATCCGGGCGTTTTCGCCATGGCGGCGGCAATCTGCGAGGCGATCGAGGCCGGGCCGCGGGAATGGCGCGAAATCGACCTGACCATCGTTCCGGGCGTCACCGCGATGCTGGCGGTTGCAGCCAAGGTCGGCTCGCCGCTCGGCCATGATTTCTGCGCCATCTCGCTGTCGGATAATCTGAAACCTTGGGATCTGATCGAGCGGCGGCTCCACGCCGCGTCGGCGGCCGGCTTCGTCATCGCGCTCTATAACCCGATCAGCAAAGCGCGACCCTGGCAGCTTGGGAAGGCATTCGAGACCTTGCGCAAGAATCTGCCAGGAACGACGCCGGTTATCTTCGGTCGCGCCGCGGGACGACCCGACGAGCGTATCGAAATCGTCGCGCTTGCAGACGCCGATCCGGGAAAAGCCGACATGGCGACCTGCGTCATGATCGGCTCGGCCGAAACTCGCATCATCCAACGCGGCGCAAAGCCGGCTCTGGTTTACACGCCGCGCTTTTCGTCGGGATCGAGCGCATGATCGACCAGCGCCAGAATATCGTTCACTGTTTCGGCGGACGGCAACTCGGGCAGGTCCGGACGGTTGAGCAGGATTACCTCTATCCCGAGCGTCCGCGCGGCGGCAATCTTGCTGTAAGTGGCCGAACCGCCGCTGTTTTTGGCCACGATCGCATCGATGTGATGCTGGCCAAGCAAAGTGCAGTCGTCTTCTTCGGCAAACGGGCCGCGCGCCAGAATATAGGTAGCGTCGGGAACATCGAGCGGGGGTTCGACCGGATCGACGCTGCGGATGACGTAGGAATGCCGGGGCGCTGCGGTGAACGCCGCGACGTCCTGCCGGCCGAGCGCCAGAAAGACTTTTCGCCGGCTTTTGCCAATCGCGGCGATGGCGTGCCAAACATCCGCGACCAGCGTCCAGCGATCGCCCTCGACCGGCTTCCATGCCGGGCGCCTCAGCGCCAGCGCGGCAACGCCCGTCAAGCGCGCGGCCTCAGCCGCATTGGCGGAAATCCGCGCGGCATAGGGATGCGTCGCGTCGATCAGCAGATCGATTTTTTGCTCCTGCAGATAATCCACCAGCCCCTGCGCACCGCCGAAACCACCGCTGCGCGTCGGAACCGGCTGATGGACCGGGTTTTCGGTGCGTCCGGCCAGCGACAGGGTGACATCACAATCGGCGCGCGTGACAAGCATGCCTGCCAGTTGCCGCGCTTCGGTGGTTCCGCCGAGGATCAGAATACGGTGGGTCATGATGCCTGCTAAATCGCAAAATCCCGCCGGGGGACGCTGGCTCACCATCGTCGGCGTCGGCGAGGACGGTCTAGCGGGTCTGGGCGACGAGGCCAAGCGCCGCATCGCCGGAGCCGAGTTCGTGTTCGGCGGCGCGCGCCATCTGGCGCTGGTCGAGACGATCGTGACGGGCGAAAGCCGCCCCTGGCCAAAACCTTTCGACCCGGAAATGCGCGATGTGCTGATCTTACGGGGTCGCAAAATCTGCGTGCTGGCCTCCGGCGATCCGTTTTTTCATGGCGTCGGCGTGGCGCTGTCCCGCCATGTTCAGCCAAGCGAAATGCTGGTGCTGCCCGCGCCTTCGGCCTTTTCAATGGCTGCGGCTCGGCTCGGCTGGGCCTTGCAAGATGTCGAAACGATCTCGCTGCACGGCCGGCCGCTCGATCTCATTCGCCCGCTGCTGCATCCGCAACGTCGGGTACTGGCGCTGACATCGGACGCGGAAAGCCCGGCGGCAGTTGCTGCCCTCCTGACAAAACTAGGCTTCGGCGCGGCGCGGCTCACCGTGCTCGAAGCGCTCGGCGGACCGGATGAACGCGTTCGAAGCGCCGGAGCGCGGTCCTTCGATGTGCAAACTATCAACCCGCTCAACATAGTAGCGATCGAGATTGATCTTACGCCTGAAGCGAAAATTCTGCCGCTGACGCCCGGAATCGCCGAAGACCTGTTCGAGCATGACGGCCAAATCACCAAGCGCGAAATCCGCGCCGTGACGCTGTCGGCGCTCGCCCCACGGCGCGGCGAATTGTTGTGGGACATCGGAGCGGGCTCCGGCTCCGTGTCGATCGAATGGATGCTCGCCGACCCGTCGATGCGCGCCGTCGCCATCGAAGCAAACCCTGAACGCGCCGCGCGCATCCGCCGCAACGCCCAGAACTTTGGCGTTCCCGGCCTGAGGATTGTCGAGGGCGCGGCGCCCGAAGCGCTGGCCGGTCTGTCCGAGCCCGACGCGATCTTTATCGGCGGCGGCGGCACCGATTCAAGCGTTCTTGATGCGGCGCTCGACGCCCTGCCCGCCGACGGAAGGCTGGTCGCCAATGCGGTCACGCTCGAAATGGAGGCGCTACTGCTGGCCAAACATGCAAAACTCGGCGGCGATCTCATCCGCATCGCCATCGCCCGCGAAATGCCGGTCGGCTCGATGAAAGCCTGGCGGCCGGCCATGCCGGTCACGCAATGGTCGTGGGTGAAACCATGATCGTCGCGGGCATCGGCAGCCGCAGTGGAGTGGGCATGGCGGAGGTAATCGCCGCCGTCGAGGCGGCGGTCGACACGCACGGGCTCGCCATGACCGAACTCTCCGCCTTGGCCACCACTGCCTTCAAACGGAACGAAGAGGCGATTTTTGCCGCCGGGCGCGAGTTGAATTTGCTGGTCGTCGCTGTCGAGGACGAGGCGCTTCTTGCCGTTTCGTCTCGAATCCTCACCCATTCCGAACTTTCGCTCTCATTGGCCGGCACCCAATCGGTTTCTGAGAGCGCGGCGCTGGCGGCCGCCGGCGAAGATGCGCGCCTGCTCGGCCCCCGGATCGTCGTGGGACCAGTCACCTGCGCCATCGCGATCTCTGGAGGCCGGCCATGACCGTGCATTTCATAGGCGCCGGGCCGGGCGCAGCCGACCTCATCACCCTGCGCGGAGCAAAACTGCTCGCCGAATGCCCCATCTGTCTCCATGCCGGCTCGATCGTCTCGCCGGAACTCCTGAATCATTGCGGGCCGGGCGCAAGGCTGATCGACACCGCGCCTTTGTCGCTCGACGAGATCGAGGCCGAGTACGTCTCCGCGCACAACGCGGGACAGGATGTCGCGCGGCTGCATTCCGGCGATCTGTCGGTGTGGAGCGCAGTGGCCGAACAGATCAGGCGGCTGGACAGGCACGGCATTCCCTACACGCTGACGCCCGGCGTGCCGTCCTTTGCCGCCGCGGCCGCAGCGCTCGGCCGTGAGCTGACCATTCCCGAGCTGGCGCAATCGCTGGTGCTGACCCGCGTGTCGGGCCGCGCCTCCAAAATGCCGGAACGCGAGACTCTTGCCGCATTCGGCGCGACAGGATCGACGCTCGCCATCCATCTCGCCATCCACGAGATCGAGAAGATCGTCGGGGAACTGACGCCGCTCTATGGAGCCGCGTGTCCTGTCGCCATCGTGTTTCGCGCCTCGTGGCCGGACGAGCGCGTTCTGCGCGGAAGCTTGGCGAGTATTTCGGCGCAACTCGCCGCCGACCCGATCGAGCGCACTGCGATCATCTTTGTCGGGCCGTCCCTTGCAGCGGGCGATTTCCGCGAAAGTTCGCTCTACGACCCAACCTATCAGCGCCGCTTCCGGGGCCGCGAAGCGTCATGAGTGCTGGCAAAGGGAGCATGGCCCCGCAACTCGCCCTCGCGGTCGAAGATCAGGATTTCGAGCGCGATTCCCGGATCGTCCAGCACGGCAGCCGCCGTCTTCCAGGCGCTTGCCGCTATCGCGTCGCCAAGCGGAATACCGGTCGCCGTCGCATCGCCAAAAGCCTGCGCCACCGTGTTGGCCGCGCGGATATTTTCGACCAGTCTGGCCGGCGCGCCGACCCGCAAGGCAACCGTGGCCAGCGCATCGAGATCGGCCGTGCCGCGACTGGAATGCAGATCGAGCAGGCCTTGCGCCAGCTTGGTCATCTTGGCCACGCCGCCGGCGATCGTCACCTTCGGGACCGGGTGGTCGCGAAGATATTTCAGCATGCCGCCGGCGAAATCGCCCATGTCGAGCAACTGCACCTCATGCAGATCGTGGAATTTTTGCGCGGCGATTTCCGAAGAATTCCCGGTCGCGCCGGAGATGTGCGAAAACCCCATGGCGCGCGCCACGTCGATGCCGCGATGGATGGAGTGAATCCACGACGAGCACGAATAGGGGATGACGATGCCGGTCGTTCCGAGGATCGAGATGCCGCCGAGAATCCCAAGCCTCGGGTTGAGCGTCTTTTGCGCCATCTCCCCGCCGCCGGGCACCGAAATCTCGACCTCGTAGTCGGCGCTTTCGCCGGCGATTTCCGCAATCGCCCCGGTGATCATCTTGCGCGGCACGGGATTGATGGCAGGCTCCCCGACAGGGATCGGCAGTCCGGGCCGCGTCACCTGCCCGACGCCCTCACCGCCCTTGAAAGTGACGCCGGAACCGGGCCTTCCCGGCCGCACCGTGGCGATGATCAGCGCGCCATGGGTGACGTCCGGATCGTCGCCCGCGTCCTTGACGATGCCCGCCATCGCCTCGCCCTCGCGCAAATCGGTCGCCGCCAGCGC
>JBGTLX010000372.1:0-10324 GCA_041743855.1 Rhizobiaceae bacterium
GCGCCACGCGACGCGTCGCGCCGCCGGCCGTTCCGCTCTGGGCGGCAAGATCCGGCGATGCGTCGATATTCATGACGGGTGGCTGTTCCGCGCCGCGCATCGATCGATGAAACCCTTCATTCGGCGGCCATCCTAACAACGGCTTGGGCGGATGTCCCGGCAAACAGCGGGCGGCGGGGACCACCGAACACCGGTAACTGCGACGCGCGCCAGATGCCGAAAATCAACCATCCTTCAACGTATCGAGCGGCCCCCTGAGCGCCGAGCGCGGCTGGATCAATTCCGGCTTGATGAGAAATGTCTGCGGCGGCGATGCGGCGGTGTCGATCAGTTCGAACGCCTTGGCGATCATCGCTTCGCTGTTCTGGCGGATCATGATGACCGGGAAGGGCAGGAACGAGCCGAACGGATCGTAGTCGTAGCATCCGACGACCAGGCCCTCGAACATTTCCGGCGGACGCCCGGCCATGAAGCGCAGAAGGCCCTCCATGTTGATCGACGAGTTCACGAAGAGCGCGCGCGGCAGGCGTCCGTTTCGGGCGTGGAAGCGCTCGAAGGCGGCAAGGGTCATTTCGGGCGAGTAGCCGGTCGATTGCACGCCGTCGTCGGGATCATCGCCGAGCCGCGCTTTCTTCGTCGCGTGAAAGGCGGCGATGCGTTCGCGGCTGGCATGGTCATTGCGGCCGCCGAACAGATAGAGCTGGTCAGGCCGGAGGGGATCGTCCGGCCCGAAACGGTCGATGATCGCCTCGGTCAGGATGCGCGCGCCCTCGTAATTGTCGCTGATCACCGAATGCGCCTTGGTGCCTGGCAAGTCTATGTTGACATGCCTCAAGCCAGCCGCCCGGCAAACCTGGTGGACGCCATCGGGATCGGTAGCGCCGACGATGAACAGGCCGTCGATGGAATAGGAAATCAGCGTCTCGGCGGTGCGCCGCTCCTCCTCGGGGTCGCGCGACGCGCTGACCACGACGGGACATTGGCCGCGGCTGCGCACATGCGCCTCGAAGGTCTGCGCCATCGACGAGAAATAGCGGTTGTCGTGAACCGGCACCATCAGACCGAACAGTCCGGAGCGCGAATGGCGCAGGCCGCGGGCTTGCAGATTGGCCGTGTACTGGTGCTGCTCGGCGAGGCCGAAGATGGTTTGCGCGGTATCGCGCGCGATGCGCCGCTTCTGCCAGGTTCCGTTCAGAACCGCGCTGACGGTCGATGGCGAACTGCCCGACAAGACAGACAAGTCATAGATCGTCGCCTTCTTCCTGACTTGCGAATCCACGATTTCCTCCTTCGCATCGATAGGATGAAAATTAGCTTGACGAAAGCCCGAAGATGCACAATAGTCATTGCACCATCGATTGTGCAAGTGCGAAATTGGCAGTCGACGGAGCAGGGAGGAACCTGCTGACGCTGCGGCAAGTCGTTGATCCGGTGGCCTTTTCGGCAAGCGGACAACTGGTGTTTTTCGTTCCCGCCGGGAACTTTTGGGAGGAGTATCGATGAAGAAATTTTTGATCGTGGCGCTCGCCGCGTCGCTGTCGCTTGGCGCATCCTTCGCTGCCCTGGCGCAACAGGCCGGCAAGGTCGGCGTCGTCGTCAAGATTGGCGGCATTCCGTGGTTCAACGCGATGGAGGCCGGCATCAAGGAGCGCGGCCAGGAACTGGGCATCGATGCGTTCATGGTCGGCCCGACCAGCGCCGACCCGGCGCTTCAGGTTCGCGCCATCGAGGATCTCATTGCCCAGGGCGTGAAAGTCATCGGCGTGGTGCCGAACGACGCCAAGGTGCTCGAGCCGGTGCTGCAGAAGGCCAAGGACGCCGGCATCATCGTCATCACCCATGAATCGCCCGGCCAGAAGGGCGCGGACTGGGATTTCGAACTGGCTTCAGCGCAGGGTTTCGGCGAGGCGCATGCCAAGCTGCTGGCGGAGAAGATGGGCGGCAAGGGCGAATATGCCGTGTTTGTCGGTTCGCTGACCGTTCCGCTGCACAACGCCTGGGCCGATGCCGCGATCGAGTATCTGAAGAAGAACAACCCAGACATGAAACTGGTCGGCGAGCGTTACGGCGTGGCCGAGGATGTCGACAAGAGCCGCTCGACGGCGCTCGATCTGATTTCGGCCAATCCGGGCCTCACGGGCTTCCTCGCGTTCGGCAGCCAGGGGCCTATCGGCGCCGGGCGCGCGATCGAGGAAAAGCGTAAGGTCGGCGAGATCTTCGTGCTTGGGCCGTTTTCGCCTGGCCAAGGCCAGAAGCTGATCATGAGCGACGCCATCTCCGGCGGGTTCATGTGGAACCCGAAGCAGGCGGGCGAAGTGTTCGTCACCATGGCCGACAAGTTGATGAAGGGTGAAGAGATCAAGGACGGCGACACGATCGAGGGACTGGGCACGATCAAGCCGGACTTCGAGAACCGCAACATCATCGTCGACCAGCTCGTGCCGATCAACAAGGAAACGGTCGCCGGTCTCGCCGAAATGGGCCTTTAAGCCCTGACCTGACACGCTCGGGCAAGGTCCGAGCACACAGCACGCCTCCCAGGGCGAAGGCGGCCGTGCCGGCACCGGGCCCGGCCGCCATCCGTCACCCAACTGGACATCGCGTCATGGCCGGCAAGCTACCCGATGCGGCGGAAACCAAGCCGCTGCTATCGCTCAGCAACATCAACATGACCTTCGGCGGGGTTCGTGCCCTGAAGAACGTCAGCTTCGAGGTGCTGCCGGGTGAGGTGCACTGCCTGGCTGGCGAAAACGGCTGCGGCAAGAGCACGCTGATCAAGGTGATCACCGGCGTCTACAAGCCGGCCGACGGCGCCGTCATCGAATATGACGGCCAGACTTATTCAGCGATGTCGCCGGTTACGGCGCAAGCCGGTGGCATCCAGGTCATCTGGCAGGATCTGGCGCTGTTTCCCGAGATGACGGTGGCCGAGAACATTGCATTCCAGACGGTGATCGGCCGCTGGCCCCGCATGGTGAACTATGCCGAGATGCGCCGCATCGCGACGGGATCGCTGCAAAAGCTCGGCGTCACCATGGATGTCGATCTGGCCCTGCATCATTATCCGATCGCGCAACGGCAGATCGTGGCGATCGCCCGCGCGCTCGTCGGCGAGGCAAAGCTCGTCTTCATGGACGAGCCGACGGCCTCGCTGACGCAATCCGAGACCGATTATCTTCTCGACATCGTCCGCAGTCTGTCCAAGTCCGGCGTCGCCGTGGTCTTCGTCAGCCACCGGCTGGCGGAAGTGCTGGAGATCTCCAGCCGCGTCACGGTGCTGCGCGACGGCAATCTGGTCGGCGTCTACCCGACCAAGGGCCTGACGCAATCGCGCATCACGGAATTGATGACCGGCAAGACGTTCGACAATTCGGTGCGCACGCGCCAGGTCGGCGGCAGCCCGGAGATGCTGGAGGTCAGGGGCCTTACGAGGCCGGGCGAGTTCGAGGACGTGTCGTTCACCGTGCGGCGCGGCGAGACACTGGGCATCACCGGCCTGCTCGGCGCCGGACGCACCGAACTCGCATTGACGCTGTTCGGCATGCGCAAGCCGAAATCGGGCACGATCATATTGGACGGCAAGCCGGTACGCTTCGGCTCCAACCGGGCAGCCATCCGCGCCGGCGTCGCCTATCTGTCCGAGGATCGCCTCTCGCTCGGATTGATCCAGCCGCAGTCGATCGGCGACAATATGGTGATCGCCTCGCTCGACAAGATCCTCGCCGGCGGGCTGATTTCGCATGACCGCCAGCGCAGCTTGGTCGGCGGCTGGGTCAAGGATCTCGGCGTCAAGATCGGCAAGCAGGACGACGCGATTTCCACGCTCTCCGGGGGTAACCAGCAGCGCATCGCGATCGCAAAATGGCTGGCCACCAACCCAAAGCTGCTAATCCTCGACGCGCCGACGGTCGGCGTCGATGTCGGCGCCCGCGCCGGCATTTTCGACATTGTCTCGAAGCTCGCCGACAGAGGGCTGGCGATCATCCTGATTTCCGACGAGGTGCCGGAAGTCTACTATAACGCCGACCGCGTGATGCACATGGCGCAGGGCCGCATCGCCGGGGAATACGTTCCCAGCGCCACGCCGATGGAGACGATCGAGGAGGCCGTCTATGCGTAGGTTCGCCAGGTCTCACCCCACCGAGCTAGCGCTGCTCGCCGTGCTGCTGGTCATCTGCTTCGTCCTGTCCTTCACCTCTGACCGCTTCTTCACGCTCGGCAACGCCTTCGATCTTCTGAACACCAGTTCAGTGAATATCATTTTCGCCGTCGGGCTACTGGTGGTGCTGATCGCCGGCGGCATCGACATCTCCTTCGCCGTCGCCGCCTCGGTGGTGCAGTACCTCGCCGTCACCTTTCTCGGCTGGATCGGCGGCGGCAACTGGATCATCGGCCTGATCGTGGCGGGCGCGCTCGGCGTGGCGCTCGGCTGCGTCAACGCCTTCCTGATCCACAAGTTCAAGATCATCTCGATCGTCGCGACGATCTCGACCTTCAACATCTTCTTCGGCCTGCTGATGTTCTTCACCGGCGGCGTGTCGATCTACAATCTGCCGGACTGGCTGACGACGCGCGTCGTGCTGCTCGAGCGCGAGATGGCCGACGGCACCTGGGCGGAGATCACCTTGCCGGTGCTGATCATGGCGATCTGCGTCTTCGCCACCTGGGCGCTGATTACCCGCACCACGACCGGCCGTCAGCTCTATTCCTTCGGCGACAACCCGGAGGGCGCGCGGCGCTTCGGCATCAACATCGGCGCCATGCAGTATATTGCCTTCGGCTGGCTCGGCCTGATGGCCGGCATCGCCGGCCTCGTGCAGGCGCACTACGCACAGGAAGTGGTGCCGAATGCGCTCTATGGCCGCGAGCTCGACGTGCTGGCCGCCGTGGTGCTGGGCGGCGCACGGCTTGGCGGCGGCAAAGGCAGCGTGCTGGGCTGCATTTTGGGTGTGCTTCTGGTCTCTGTCACCCAGAACGGGCTGAACCTGATGGGCGTCTCGCCCTTCGCCTTCAAGATGATCGTTGGCGCCATCATCCTGGCCGCCATCACGCTGTCCAACAGCAGCATCGAGCGCCTCCTGCCGTTCCTGAAGAGCCGGAGGGCGCCGCTGTGACGGCTGTCATCACCCGCCTGCGCACCGCCCTTGGGCCGGAGATGGCCGGGCCGGTTGCGGCATTCGCAATCGTCATGGCGGTGTTCGGGTTCATGGCGCCGAATTTCCTGTCGGCGGCGACGTTCGGATCCGTCGCGTTCCAGCTTCCGGAACTTGGCTTGTTGACGCTCGCCATGCTCCTGCCGATCCTGACCGGCGGCCTGAACCTCGCCATCACCTTCACAGCCAACATCGCCGGCCTCACCCTCGCCTGGGTGCTGCAAGGGCAGGGTGGCGTCGATGCAGGCGTTGGCGCCTTCGTGCTGGGTTCGATCCTGGCGATCGGCGTCGGCGCGCTGAGCGGACTGCTGATGGGCCTGGTCATCGCCTACACCAAGGCGCATCCCATCCTGGTGTCGCTGTCGATGATGATCTTTCTGCGCGGCCTGGGCGAATTCCTGACACGGGGCGGCGACGTTTCAGGCTTTCCCGCTTTCCTGGCGCCGATCGGCTACGGCGCCATACTCGGCATCCCCATCCCGCTGCTGATCTTCATCGCCTGCGTGCTGGTCTGGCATGTGCTGCTGACCCGCATGAAGCTCGGCTTCAACACCTACATGATCGGCTCCAATATCGAGGCCACGCGTTATTCCGGCATCAACACGCGCAAGGTGCTGGTGCTGGTCTATACGCTGTCGGGCGCCATGTGCGCGGTGGCCGGTATCATCATGTTGGCTCGCTTCAATTCCGTGCGCGTCGGCCATGGCGAATCCTATTTGCTGATCACCGTGCTTGCCTGCTTCCTCGGCGGCGTGAACCCGTTCGGCGGCTTCGGCCGCGTCATTCCGGTGTTCATCGCACTGATCGTGCTGCAACTTCTGTCGTCGGGCCTGAACCTGATGGGCGCCAACCAGCATCTCGCGACAGCGGTCTGGGGCATTTTGATGATCACCGTGATGATCCTGCGCTGGCTGGCGGGACGCATCATGATTTTCAACCCACGCAAAGGATCAAGCTCATGAAGGGTTTCGGTGTGCACACCTCGATGTGGACGATGAACTGGAACAGGGAAGGCGCTGAAAAGGCCATCGCCGCCTCGGTCGGCTACGGCATGGATTTCATCGAAATCGCCTTGCTCAACGCCCCGGCCGTCGATGCCGACCATACCCGCAAGTTGCTGGAAAAGAACAGTCTGCCGGCCGTCTGCTCGCTTGGGCTGCCCGAAAGCGCCTGGGCTTCGGTCCGGCCGGAGGCGGCGATCAAGCATCTGGAGGTCGCCATCGACAAGACGGCGGAAATGGGCGCGCTGGCGCTGTCCGGCGTCATTTTCGGCGGCATCGGCGAGCGCACCGGCATGCCGCCGACGGAGAAGGAATACGACAACATCGCACGCGTCTTGACCGTCGCGGCCAGGCACGCCAAGACGCGCGGCATCGAGCTCGGCGTTGAAGCGGTCAATCGCTACGAGAACCATCTGATCAACACCGGCGCGCAGGCGGCATGGATGGTCGAGAAGGTGGGCGCGGACAATATCTTCGTCCACCTCGACACCTACCACATGAATATCGAGGAGAAGGGCGCCGCCAACGGCATCCTTGCCGCCCGCGATCACCTCAAATACATCCATCTTTCCGAGAGCGATCGCGGCACGCCGGGCGCCGGCAATTGCGCTTGGGACGAGATCTACGCGACGCTTGCGGCGATCGGCTTCAAGGGCGGACTGGCGATGGAAAGTTTCATCAACATGCCGCCGGAGGTGTCCTATGGCCTGTCCGTCTGGCGGCCGGTCGCCAGGGACGAAGCCGAGGTGATGGGCAACGGCCTGCCGTTCCTGCGCAACAAGGCGCGCCAGTACGGCCTGATTTAGGACCAATCGACATTCATCGGTAGGAGCGTGGTATGCGGGCAACTCGTTCAGTTTCAGGAGCAGGACCGAAGGCGGAGTTGACCTCCGTCGAGGGACTGCGACGCCGAAATGGACGATTGGCGCCATATCCCTTCGGGACGCGGCGGATTTCGGCCCTGAGTTCGTTGAAAATCCCTCATGGTGGTCAACACCACATCGGTCTTTTCGCCTCCTCAGGACCGAAATCCGGCACGCGCCACGCCCGACCGCTGAATGTCGATCGGTCCTGGTAGGACGTAACCGTGGCCGTGCATCCCAAAGAGGCGGCGACCATCGCCGTCCTCGATGTAGGCAAGACGAACGTCAAGCTTTCGGCGATGACCGCAGACGGCGGCATCATCGAGAGCCTGTCGGTACCCAACGAGGTCAAGGCCGGGCCGCCCTGGCGGCATCATGATCTCGAAGGCCTGGGCGAGTGGGTGTTCGGCTCGCTTCGCAAGCTATGCGGCAAGCATGGGCTGCATACTATCGTCGTCTCCGGCCACGGGGTTGGCGGCGTGCTGGTGGGTGACGATCCGGATGACCTCTCGATCCTTCCGATGATCGACTATGAGCAGGATCTGCCCGACCCAATCCGTGACGGCTACGTTCCTCTCTCCGGCAGTTTCCATGATCGCGGCAGTGCGATCATGTTGAAGGCGGCGCATCACGCGCGCCAGATGTACTGGATGCAGCAGGCGGACCCGCAAGCCTTCGCCAAAGGGCGCTGGTATCTCGGCCTGCCGCAATATTGGGCCTGGCGCTTTTGCGGCGTGCCGGCGTCGGAAATCTCCATGCTGTCGGCCCAGTCGCATCTGTGGAATGTCGTGGAAAAGCGCTGGACGCCTATCGTCCGGTCTCAGGGCTGGGAGCACCTGATGCCGCCGTTCCGCCATGCCTGGGAAAGGCTAGGCACGATCCGCCCGGAACTGGCCAAGCGCCACGGTCTGCCGGAGACGCTCGGCGTGCTGACCGGCGGCCATGACAGCAGCCTGAACCTCTATCGCTATCAGGCCGCCGGCATGCCGGATATCTGCCTGGTCTCGACCGGCACCTGGATTGTCGGCATGTGCGCCGCAACGCCGCTGGCCCGTGTCGATGAAAGCCGCGGCATGGTGCTGAACAGCGATGTCAGCGGGCGGATGCTGAGTGGCGCGCTGACCATGGGCGGACGCGAATTCAGCCTGGTCGCCGGCGACAACCCCGACCCGGCCCCCGCCGACCCCGATATGATGCGCGGCCTGATCGCGCGCGGCACGTTCGCGATCCCGTCATTCGGCAATGATGATGGGCTGTTTCCCGGCAGCGCGGGGCAGGGGCGTTTCGTCGGTCCGCCGCCAAACACCGCGCAGGAGCGCAAGGCGCTTGCCGTGCTCTACAGCGCTCTGCTCACGCTCGAATGCGTCAACGCGCTGGCCGACGACCATACGGTCGCGCTCGACGGCACTTTTCTGCGCGATCCGCTCTACGCATCCGTCGTCGCTGCCCTGCGTCCAAGTAGGCGGACATTCTACAATCTCGACAGCTACGGCATTGCGTCCGGTGCTGCCCTGCTGGCCAGCCACGAGACCCGAACCGAAGCCGCGCCGATCGCGGCGACGCTACCCGAGCCGTTTTCCTGCGACGCATCGGCGCTAAACGCCTATGCGCGCAGGTGGCGCGACCTTGCCAACCGACGGACCTCGCCCATCCCAAGACTGCTTGAACTTTGAAGGATATCGGAATGACCGACACAAACGACCTGCGCCGCCAGATGGTGGAGACCTGCCGCAAGATGAATTCCAGCGGCATCAATCAAGGTACCGCCGGCAACCTTTCGGTGCGCAGCGGGAACAGCTTCCTGATCACCCCGTCCTCGTTGCCCTACGACACGATGACGCCGGACGATATCGTGGAGATGGACTTTAGCGGGACCTATGTTGGCCGCCGCCCGTCATCGGAGTGGCGCTTTCACCGCGATATCCTGAAGGAGCGGCAGGACGTCGACGTCGTGCTGCACTGCCACTCGCTCTATGCGACGACGCTGGCCTGCCATCACAAGACAATTCCTGCCTTCCATTACATGATCGGCGTGTTCGGCGGCACGACCCTGCGCTGCGCCAGATACGCCACCTTCGGCACCCAGGCGCTGTCGGACTACGCGATCGAGGCGCTGAAGGACCGCACGGCCTGCCTGTTGGGGCAGCACGGCCAGATATCGCTCGGGAAGACGCTGGAGAGCGCCTTGTGGACGGCGATCGAGGTGGAAACGATTGCGCGCATGTATGTCCAGGCGCTGACGCTGGGCGAGCCTCCGGTGCTGCCGGGCGACGAAATGGCGCGCGTCATCGAGCAGATGCGCAAGATGAGCTACGGCCACGCGCCGGATGCGGAGGGCGTCAACGATACGGCTCGCCCCCACTCTGAGAATATAGCGTTCCGGGGAAGGAGTCGCAGTCTGCCGAAACCGCCGATAGCAGGCGATAGATGAGCAGCCGCGACTAGGCGCACGTGACCGCAGATCGAGCGCATGCAGCGCCGAAAAAACCGGCAGCCGCCCTTGCCAGCGGTTCCCAGATCCCCTTGCGCATGCTCAAGTCTCGGCGATCTTTTTCCAGCCGTCATGGTGCCTTTGGGCATAGGGCGTCAAGCCGCCGTCGGAATCGATTACGCGATGAAGCTGTTGCGGTGATGGCGAGGGTTGGGCTATTGCGGCATGCGAAAATCGGAACGGCAGAATTTCCAGTCCTTTGCAATTGCGGGAACCACCGAGTGATCCGGTCCAGCGCTTGCCGCCAACGATGATCGCCCAGCCCGTTCAACCGCTGCGCCATGCCATTGCCGGCATGATCGGCATGGCCGCCGCCATGGGCATCGGGCGCTTTGTCTACACGCCGCTGCTTCCCGGCATGATGGATCAGCTCGGTCTGTCGGCCGGCGACGCCGGGCTGATCGCCTCGGCCAATTATCTCGGCTATCTCGTCGGCGCGGTGTTTGCCGCGGGCGGTTGGGCCTCGGGTCGCGAGCGGCCCCTCATGCTGGCCGGTCTCGCCGCCAACGCCGTGCTTGTCGGCGCCATGGGCCTGACGGAAACTCTTGCGCTCTTTCTCGCCATCCGCTTCCTCGCCGGCCTGGCCAGCGCCTTCGTCATGGTGTTCCTGGCCAGCATCGTGTTCGCCCATCTCGCCGCCGCGCGCCGCGCCGATCTTCAGGCGTTGCATTTCGGCGGCGTCGGCCTGGGCATCGCGGTGTCCTCCTCCATGATGCTCGTCTTGGTTGCCATCGCCGCCGACTGGCGGGCAGGCTGGCTGTGGTCGGCCGCACTTTCGGCGGCAAGCCTGCTCGCCGTCGGCCTGCTGCTCGGGCG
>JBGTLX010000373.1:0-3200 GCA_041743855.1 Rhizobiaceae bacterium
GATGCCGGTCGGGACCGCCCCGAACCCGGCCGCTTCGGCGCGGCGCGTCGTTTCTCCCGGCACTGTCGTGGTGGCGATGTCGATGTCCGAGACATCCCGGCCGAGCAATGCATCGCGCACCGCGCCGCCGGCGATGCGCGCTTCCTCGCCGCCCGTGGACAACACGGCCAGCAGGCGCTGCAGATTGCCGTCCCTCAGCCAGTCGGCGGCGATCGACGCGCTCATGCATAGAGCCTCTCGTACAGCGTCCGGATGATGCCGGCGGTGACGCCCCAGATGCGCTGCCCGCCATAGGGCATATCGTAGAAGAACCATTCCTGATCGTTCCACATGCGGCTGTCTTGACGGTGATTGGCCGGGTCCATCAAGAACCGCAGCGGCACCTCGAAGGCAGCGTCGACCTCGTGCTCGTTGATGGCAAGATCGAAACCCGGCCGCACGATCGCGAGCACCGGCGCGATGCGGTAGCCGCTGCCCGACACATAATCGGGCATGCGTCCGACGATCTCGATATGCTCGCGGCCGAGGCCGATTTCCTCGGCCGTTTCGCGCAGCGCCGCGTCTTCCGGCGAGGCGTCGGTGGGGTCGATCCGCCCGCCCGGAAAGGCCACCTGACCAGAATGGCTTCTCAGCCGATCGGCGCGACGGGTCAGGATCACGGTCGCCTCCACCCCACGGTCCACGACAGGGATCAGCACCGCCGCATCGCGCAGCTCCGGGACCGCCGAAAGGCGCGGGTGCTGCGGATTGAATTGATGATCCCCGTAGTCCTCGGCGTCGTCATACGGCCCCTGTTCGAGGGCGGCTCGGTTGCGGAAATCCTGCGCCGAATAGGGCGACGGGGCAACCTGATCCATCACGCGCTCAAACGCTTCAGCCTGTCGGCCGGCATGATCGGGTAGGTCTCGCCCTTGGAGCGCACCGCAAACATCAGCCGCCCATCGATATCGATCTCCTCGCCATGCTCGACCAGTTCGTACATGACCGGGCGCCCCACCAGCGCCTCGAGCCGGCCCCGCACCAGCACATAGGGTTTCAGCCCGCCGGTTTCTTCCTCATCGACAAAGCGGAGCGGATTTTGCGGGCCGGCCTCGACCACATCCCCGACATTGGTGCGAAAGGTGATGATTTGGTCGCCGCCCTGGCCGGAAACATCCATCTCGACCGCCACGAAGGGCGCATCGACCACGCGGATGCCAACCTTCTCCACCGGCGTCACCAGATAGGTCTTGCCGTCCTCGTCCTTGCGCAGAACAGTCGAGAACAGCTGCACCAGTTGAATGCGGCCGATAGGCGTGCCGAGATAGAACCAGGTTCCGTCCGCCTTGATCTCCATGTCGAGATCGCCGCAGAAGTCGGGATTCCAGTTTTCCACGGGCGGAAGGCCCTTGCCGGCTCTGGCAGCTCGGGCAATCAGTGCCGACAGACCGGCGGTGTCGCCCGCCCGCGTCAAGCCGCCCGGAGTAGATTTGTTGTGATCGGCCATGGTCACGAAATAGTCACTGTTGTTTCGCTTGTCAGCCTAGTCATGTGATTTAAGTTCGTCACATGTGCGCGGCGCGGCGCTTGCCGAGCTGGATTGGCTTCCCGGAATTGAGGATCGCTAACGCATGACCATGATGACCAAGGAACCCGCCATCAGCGAACAGGAGATGGTGGCGCAGGCAGAAAGCGCGCTTGCCGACATCTCGCGTATCAGAGACGGCGTCGGCCGCGTCATTTTCGGGCAGGAAAGTGTTGTCGAGCGTACGCTGGTCGCACTTCTGGCCGGTGGACATGCGCTTTTGGTCGGCGTTCCCGGCCTCGCCAAGACCAAACTGGTCGAAACGCTCGGAATCGTGCTCGGTCTCGACTCACGCCGCATACAGTTTACCCCCGATTTGATGCCGTCCGACATTCTGGGCTCTGAGGTGATGGAGCAAGACGAGCGCAGCAGACGCTCTTTCCGCTTCATTCCGGGTCCGATCTTTGCCCAGTTGCTGATGGCCGATGAGATTAACCGCGCCAGCCCGCGCACGCAGTCGGCGCTGCTTCAGTCCATGCAGGAATACCATGTCACGGTCGCCGGCGCGCGCCACGATCTCCCCGCGCCGTTCCATGTGCTCGCCACCCAGAACCCGCTGGAACAGGAGGGCACCTACCCCCTGCCCGAGGCGCAGCTCGACCGTTTTCTGATGCAGATCGATATCCTCTACCCCGAACTCGAGGCCGAACGCCGCATACTGCTCGAAACGACAGGCGTCGAAGACGCCAAGGCGCAGAATGTGTTGAACCCCGTGCGGCTGAGGGAAATCCAGAACCTGATCCGCCGCATGCCGGTGCCCGAAACGGTCGTCGAGGCGATTCTGTCGCTGGTCCGCTCGGCGCGCCCCGGCCAGGGCAATGCCGAGACAGACAAGCATGTGGCGTGGGGACCGGGGCCGCGCGCCAGCCAGGCGCTGACGCTCTGCGCCCGGGCGCGGGCGCTCTATGAGGGCCGTCTCGCGCCGTCGATCGACGATATCCACGCGCTCGCCGAGCCTGTGCTGCAGCATCGCATGGCGCTGACCTTCGCCGCCCGCGCCGAAGGCATGACCGTGCGCGACGTCGTGGCCAGGCTGGTCAAGGCGCAGGGCTGACGATGCCCCGAGCCAAGCCGGGAGCCACATGATGACGCGTATAGGCGAGATCGCGGCTCCGGTGATGACGCGGGATGCGTTGGCTCGCGGTCGCATGCGCGCCTCTCTGGTTCCCGATCTGCTGGTCGAGGCCCGCCGCATCGTCAACACGGTCATCGGCGGGTGGCATGGTCGCCGCAAGCGCGGCATCGGCGAGAATTTCTGGCAGTTTCGCCCCTACGTCGAAGGCGATTCATCCCGGATCGACTGGCGGCGCTCCGCTCGCGACGAGCACACCTATGTCCGCGACCGTGAGTGGGAAGCCGCCCACACCGTCTGGCTCTGGGCCGACCCCTCGCCCTCCATGCTGTATAAATCGGCCGGCGCGCTTGTGTCCAAGGAGTCGCGCGCGCTGGTCCTGATCCTTGCGCTGGCCGAACTCCTGTCGCGCAGCGGCGAGCGCATCGCCTGGCCCGAACTGACCGACCCGTTCGCGGCGCGCAACGGCGCCGAACGGCTGGCATCGCAACTCGCGCATGCAGTCGTACTCCCGCGGAGGCCCGATCTGTCGTCCATCCGCCGATTCTGCGACATCGTCATCGC
>JBGTLX010000374.1:0-3574 GCA_041743855.1 Rhizobiaceae bacterium
GTCAAGTACGTCTTCTCCACCAATGGTCACCGCTACGGGGAGTATGATTGCTTCACCAGCCTTCAGGCGGGGCCTTTCCAGTTCCCCAATTTTCCCACGCACCCCGACCTGACGACACGGTATGCCAACGACAGCGGAATAGACCTCCATGCGCTCGACGCAGCCATGCTGTTCCAGGCGGACAGCCCGGCGTGGGCGCAGAGCCGATACTATCAGGACGCCGCGATACGCGCCGCCTTCGAAAAGATCATCATTGACCGGAAATCGGGCACAGCCCCGCGGGTGCTGCTGACGCTGGCCACCGGCGCAGGCAAGACGATCATCGCCACAAACCTGCTCTGGCGGCTGTCCCAAGCTGGCCAACTGCCGAAACCGGCACTCTTCCTGTGTGACCGGGATGAGCTTCGCGAGCAGGCCTACAACAAGCTCAAGGCAGCCTTTGGCGACAACGCCCGCATCGTGAAGACGGAGCGGGGCGGCAACACTGCACAAAATGCTCGCATCCATATTGCCACCTATCAGACGCTGGGCCTCGACGACGAGGATGGCTTCGCCAGCTTCCTGACCGAACACTACGGCGAGGACGCGTTCAGCGTAATCATCATCGACGAGTGTCATCGGTCCGCCTGGGGCCGGTGGTCCGAGGTGCTTCGACGCAATCCGAACGCGATTCACATCGGCCTGACCGCGACACCGCGGAAACTCGAGGAATCGAAACAAGCCAGCGCCGAGGACCAGGAAATCACGGCCAACAACCGAAAGTACTTCGGTGAGCCGGTCTACGAGTACACCCTGATCGAGGCGCAGGAGGACGGCTATCTGGCGGCCTGCGAGATCGTGAAGCGCAAGGCCAGCATCGACAACATGGTCTTCACCAGGGAGGAAATCCTCAGGGCGGGCGTCCGTGACATCAAGACGGGACTGCCGCTGACCGAGGATGACCTGACCAAGGCGCAGTACACTGGCAAGGACTTCGACGATGAACTGTTCGTCGAGTTGCGGACGCCTAAAATGTGCGAGGATCTTTTCCAGCTCCTTTGCGCGAACGGCGGGCCGGAGCAGAAGGTCATTATCTTCTGCACGCGCGAGATTCACGCCGACCGGGTCGCGCAGCACATGAACAACCTCTACGTCCGCTGGTGCCGCGGGAACGGTCAGACGCCGAAGGACCACTACGCCTTCAAATGCATGGGCGGGGCGAACAACGGCGCCGACATGATCGAGCCGATGCGCGGGTCGGGCGAACGCGCCTTCATCGCATGTACGGTCGATCTGCTGGAGGCGGGCGTGGACATCGAACGGCTTAATGCCGTTGTCTTCTTCCGCTACCTCCAGTCGCCGATCAAGTTCTACCAGATGGTCGGCCGGGGCACACGCATCCATGAAGAGACGGCCAAGTACAAGTTCTGGCTCTACGACTACACCGGCGTCACCGATCTCTTCGGCACCGAGTTCATCACCAAGCCCCCGCGTCCGCGAGGCGATGGCGGCGCGGGTGGTGGTGGCGAAGGCGGCGATGACGGGGGAGGCGACGGTCCATCTGTCGCCGAGATCGGCGGAAAGCAGGTCATCATCAACCCGCAGGGTCGCTTCATCCTGGTCAGTCGCGAAGGCCGAGATACCCCCATCCCGGTCGACGAGTACCGGCGCGAGGTGATGGCGCGGGTCCTCAGGGAAGCGCATACGCTGGACGAGTTCCGCGATCTGTGGATCGAGACGGGCAAGCGTCGCGACCTGATCGACCATCTGCTGGGCGACAATTTCAGCCCCGAAGTCATCCGCGAAATCGACAAGATGAGCGACTTCGATCTCTACGATTTCTTTGGCCACCACGGCTATCACGCGCGTGCCCTGAAGCGGCCAGAGCGCGGACAGCAGTATATCGACTTGAACCGCGGCTGGTTTGACGGCATGGACCCCAAGGCTGCCGTCGTGCTGAAGGAACTGGGCCCCCAGTTTGCGCAAGGCGGCACCGACGCGCTGGAAACCCCTGCGCTGTGGGATGTGCCGGAAATCCGGATGGCAGGAGGCCTGGCCGCTCTTCGCGGGCTGGGAAAACCTGTGGACGTGGTTCGCGAGGCAAAAGGGAGGCTATTCCAGGGATGAATGTCAGCGAGCTTCCATTCCATCCCATCGCAGTCGATCCCTTTGGTAAGACGGCCCCCTCTGGCTGGCGATGGGAGAAGCTCAGTTCATTGGCCAAGCTAGAAAGTGGCCATACGCCAAGCCGGCTCCGTCCAGAATGGTGGGGGGGCGACATTTCTTGGATATCGCTGACAGAAATACGGGCGCTGGACGGTCAGTGGGTGGAGGGAACCACCATCAGGACCAATCCCTCTGGCATTGCCAACTCCGCTGCCCGAATACTTCCAGCTGGAACAGTATGTTTGTCGCGCACCGCTTCGGTAGGATTTGTCGCCATTATGGCAAGGCCAATGGCGACTAGCCAAGATTTTGCGAATTGGGTATGCAGCGACGATATTGATCCAGAATTCTTGATGTATGCGCTAGTCTGCTCACGATCCTATCTCAGAGACTTAGCTACAGGCGCAACACACAAGACGATTTATATGCCAGCATTGAGATCTTTCCACATATGTTTGCCGTTAATTGACGAGCAGAAGCGCATCGCCAATTTGGCTAGGCAAGGTCTCAAGGAAATCGAAGAGGCAAAGCACGCTGCGGAGCTCCAGCTTCATGAAATATCGTTACTTCCACAAAGACTTCTACAGACTGCGTTTGGAGGATCCTAATGGCGAAGCGCGCAAAGACAGAAAGGAAGTCTAGGGGTATTTCCTCGACTCAGTCGCTTGGCGCCTTCGTCAAGGGCATCTGCGACGTGATGCGCCGCTCCAACTGTGCTAGCGCGCTCCAGTATGTTCCGGAACTGACTTGGATCTTGTTCCTGCGCCTTCTCGACGCTCAGGAGGCGCGCGATCAGGAAGAAGCCGATGCCGTCGGCGTCGGGTTCTCGCACGCCCTGCGCGAGCCCTTCCGCTGGCAGGACTGGGCGGCGCCATACTCCGAAAATCCGGGCCATCCGAAGACGCCCGAGGGGAAGCCGTTCGGCTGGAAGCGGCAGGAGCTGTTCGCCGCTGGTGATGGAAAGCTTTTCGACTTCATCAACAAGGAGCTGCTGCCGGCGCTGCATGGGCTGGATATTGACGTCAGGACGGGTTTGCCGAACCCCGCCGCATCGCCGAAGCAGCGCATCATCGGCCGGATTATGACGGCGGTCGAACGGGTGCGCGTGGATTCCGAGACGAACCTGCGTGACATCCTCGATCGCGTGGACGAGATCAGCGTCGACAACATCGACGACACCCATTTCTTCACCCTATCGCAGGTGTACGAAGACCTGCTGCTCAAGATGGGCGAGAAGAACTCGGATGGCGGCCAGTTCTTCACTCCGCGCGAGGTGATCCGGGCGATGGTGCACACGGTCGATCCGCAACTCGGCAAGTCCGTCTACGACCCCTGCTGCGGGACGGGCGGCTTCCTGGCGATTGCATACGAACACATCGCGCGGAAGTTGGGCCGGTCCCCGCTGAGCACCGATCTCGAGACCTTGAAG
>JBGTLX010000375.1:0-3565 GCA_041743855.1 Rhizobiaceae bacterium
GGCCGCGGTGACGCGGTCCGCGTCGCCGATGTTTTCCTCGTCGCGCCGCATCGCGCCGTGCACGACGGCCATGATCCCGACAAGCACCGCCGGCAAGAGGTCGATCGAGATGGCGCCGGCCCAACTCGGGATGAAATCGGAGGCGTAGCGCAGCACGGCTTCGGCCGAGGTCAGCGGCACATAGCGCCGCTCCGCAACTTTGGGCTGGGCGAGGATTTCGCCCGCCGCGTCCGATAGCGCTTTCGACTGCGCCTCGACCGAGGTGCGGATCGTCGCCATGACCGCATCCTGCCGGCCGGCTAGATCGACGGACGCCCCGTCGGCGACCGGCGCGATGAAGCCGACCGACAGATCGGCGGCGGCCCGCATTACCGAGGGCGCGATCGAGGTCTGCTCGAGCGAGGCGATGACGCCGGCGAGCGTCACCGCTTCGGCAGCGAACTGGTCGGACCGCCCCTCGATGGCCCCCGGCGCGGAGACAAGCGTCCGCATGGCCGCAAGACGCGCCTGGCCGTCGGCGAACGCGGTCTGGATCGTTTCGCGCGAGGCCTCGATCGTGACCTCCAGTTCCCGCATCTGCGCCGACATCTGGCTGAGCAGTTGCACCACGCTGCCCGAGCCCGATGTTCCGGTCAGCGCCCCGGTCGACTGCTCATCGGCCGCGAGCCGGGCGAACCGCTCGGAAGCGCGCTGGATGTCGGGCAAAAGCGAAAGCGCGCCGAGCGCATTGCCATGCGCCTGGTCGAGATCGGCGGTGTATTCCTGCAAAGTTATAGCGAGATGCTGCTCGACCGCCGCCGAGCCGGCAAGGGCGGCCGCATTCAACCAGGACGACATGGCCACGATCATCAGCGAGCCGACCGCCATGATGGCCAACAGCGCGACGCGCGAGCCGGCATCGCGCATTTCCGGCAGGAAGCGGATGAGATAGGTCCAGAAGCCGTACATGGCGACGGAAACCGAAACCGAATAGATGACGGCCGCGAAGAACACCAAGGTGGCCGAGCCGTCGAGCAGGCTGCGCACGCCGAGATAGGTATAGACGCCGCTGGCCAAGGCCAGCGTCGCCAGAACGAAACGCGTCATCGTCTCGAGCGAGGCGATATGATGCTTCAGTCTTCGGGCCTGCGCGGCGTCGCTCATCGAATGGTTCACCAATTCCTAACGCCCGGTCCCGTCGCGACATGTGAGGACAAAGATGACCGAAAAAGGGCCGGCCCTTGCGTCACCTATCCGCAAGCCGGTCAGCGGCAGGGACCGCCCTGCAAGGGGATCTCGCCCTGGTCGAAGCCGTACATGTAGCTGCGGCCCTTCACCAGCACCGGCGGCCGGTAACAGTCGCGTTCGACGCCGCCCGTCGGCTTCTCGTCGAGATAGACCACGTCTTCGTCGCCGGTCCGTTCGTAGCCGGCGAATTCCTGCGCCAGATGGCCGGCGCCGACGATGATGCGCTTGTAGCCGGCGCGGCTGTGGATCACCAGATTGCCGTATCTGTCGGCATAGATGTAGTCGTGATAGCTGCCCGCTGATGCAGGCAATCCCGATGCCCCGGCCATGATTGCTGCGGCCAGCGCCACACAACCCGATCTGCCCAATTTCCAACTCATGACGCGTCTCCTTCGCCTAAGGTTCAGCCGCCTCTGGGAAGCCAAGTTAACGCTTTGTTAATCATTGTTAAGGGGTGAAGGGGAGTTTGGGCCGTGCTCATCGCCGAACGTGGTTAATATCCACATCCGCGCTCCTCCCAATGGCAGGCTTTTTTGCGATGCAGCATGCAGAGCCTTCTAAAAATCGATTGAAGCCGTTTGGCCCCACTTGCCGTGCGCGATTTCGCGATAAATATGTGAATTGAAACGGCTCTTGAACTTTGACGCGCTGCGGAAAGAGTTTTAGAAAACCTGCCAGAGCAAAGCGTCGGGACAGGCATCATCAGCGGGGTGATGGCGTTCCAGCGCCCCCAACCGGGAAAGCCATGAGCAAGACCACAGCCGCCCGGCCTCGGCCACTGTCTCCGCATTTGACGGTCTACAAATGGCCAGCGACGATGCTGATGTCGATTCTGAACCGAATCACCGGCGGCGCGCTCTATGTCGGCACGCTGCTCGTCGCCTGGTGGCTGATCGCGGCGGCAACATCCGAAGCCAGTTTCAACCTCGTCAGCGGCATTCTGGGCTCGTGGTTCGGGCTGCTCGTGCTGGTCGGTTTCACCTGGGCGCTTTGCATGCATCTGCTCGGCGGCCTGCGCCATCTGGTCTGGGACACCGGGCATGGCCTCGAAAAGCACACCGCCACGGCGCTGGCCTGGGCGACGCTTGCCGGCTCGCTCGTGCTGACGGCGGCGATCTGGCTCGGCTACTTCTTGGTCGGCGGCTGAGGGCGGCGATGACCCAGATGCGAACGCCCCTGAAAAGAGTGCGAGGCCTCGGCGCGGCCAAGGACGGAACCGGCCATTTCTGGCGCATAAGGCTAAGCTCGATAGCGCTGCTGCCGCTGTCGCTGTTCATGATCGGCTGGACGCTGTCCTTGCGCGGCGCGGGTTATGCCGAGGTGCGGGCGGCTCTCGCTCAGCCTTTCACCGCAATGATCGCGCTGCTCTTCATCCTGATCAGCCTCGATCACATGCGGCTCGGCATGCAGGTCATCATCGAGGATTACGTGCATGGCGAGGGGGGCAAGCTGTCGCTTCTGGCGCTCAACATCTTCTTCTGCGTGGCGATCGGCGCGGTCGCCTTGTTCTCCATTCTGAAAATCGCGTTCGGGGGCTGATCGGTGGCTGAAGCTGGCAGGCACAACGGCAAGGCCTACAATTTTGTCGACCATCAATACGATGTCGTCGTGGTCGGGGCCGGCGGGGCCGGCCTGCGCGCCACGCTCGGGCTGGCCGAGCAAGGTCTGAAGACAGCCTGCATCACGAAAGTCTTCCCGACGCGCTCGCACACGGTCGCAGCCCAGGGCGGCATTGCCGCATCGCTCCAGAATATGGGCGCGGACAGCTGGCAGTGGCACATGTTCGATACGGTCAAGGGCTCTGACTGGCTCGGCGATGTTGATGCGATGGAATACATGGTCCGCCACGCGCCGGCCGCCGTTTACGAGCTCGAGCATTACGGCGTTCCCTTCTCGCGCACCGAGGCAGGAAAAATCTACCAGCGCCCGTTCGGCGGCCACATGATGAATTATGGCGACGGCCCGCCGGTGCAGCGCACCTGCGCCGCCGCCGACCGCACCGGCCACGCCATCCTGCACACGCTCTACGGACAGTCGCTGAAACACAACGCCCAGTTCTTCATCGAATATTTCGCGCTCGACCTGATTATGGAGTCGGACGGACGCTGCACCGGCGTCGTCGCCTGGAACCTCGACGACGGCACCATTCATCGCTTCGCCGCCAAGATGGTGGTGCTCGCCACCGGCGGTTACGGCCGCGCCTATTTCTCCGCCACCTCGGCCCACACCTGCACCGGCGACGGCAACGGCATGGTCGCCCGGGCCGGTCTGCCGCTGCAGGACATGGAGTTCGTCCAGTTCCACCCGACCGGCATTTACGGCGCCGGCTGCCTCATCA
>JBGTLX010000376.1:0-3966 GCA_041743855.1 Rhizobiaceae bacterium
CCGGTCGACGGTCTCGTGGCTGGCCCCGCCAACCGCGCAGCCGAGCCAGTTGACGAAGGTCCTGACCCCTTCGGCGCGGACCGAAGCCGGTATCTGGTGGGCTTTCAGGTCGACGGTCCAGGCGGCCAGTCGCTTGGTGATTTCGGTGTCTTTCATGGTCTTGAACCTTCTGTCGTGGGCGTCGGTGCGCCAATCTATCGGGGAGCGCCGTCGATGCGGCGCGAGAGGGTTTCAAAGACCTTGAAGGCCAACAGGATCGTCGGCATGACGACCGCGATCCGCGTGATCTGGAAGGCGGTTACGGTAGTGGCGTCGAGATGCATGGCGGTTGCCGTCAGAACCATCTCGGTGATTCCGGCGGGCGCGACCGCCAGCAGGCTGGTGACGAAGGAAAGGCCCGTGGCCGCCGAGAGAACACAGGCGAGCCCGCAGGCAACCGCGACGAGAAGGGCCGCCGTGGCGAAGGCCAAGGCCGTCACCCGGGGCAGGCGGCCGAGAATGTCGCGCCGGAAGCGGCATCCAAGCCAGACGCCGATGACGATCTGGGCAACCGTCAGCAGGAGCGGCGGCATCGAGAACGGCCCGAGGCCGAAACCGGCCACCAGAGCGCCGATGGCGGCGGGCGCCAGCAGCCAGTTGTTCGGAAGTCTCAGGCGCCGCGCCAGGAACGCTGCGCCGGCGGCAAAGACGACAAGCGCTGCCAGCGGCAGGATCTCGTCCTGGAACGGGACAGGCGCGCTGACGACCGCGCCCTGCGTTTCGAAGAACGTGACCAGGAAAGGCACCGTGGTGACGATAGCGGTGACCCGCACGAGATGGACCAGCGCTACCGTGTCGCTGTCTGCGCCCTTCTGGTGGGCGATGACGGCCATTTCGGTGATGCCAGCTGCGGCAGTCGAGAAGAAGGCCGTCCTGCGGTCGACGCCAGCGAGTTTTTGCAGCATGAAGGCGGCAAGTGTGGTGGCGACGATCATGGCGATGGTGGCAAGCACCATCGCGGGCATCAGCTTGACAGTCGCAAGCAAGACCGCCGGTACGAAGCGCAGGCCGATGGCGAGACCGACCGCCACCTGTCCCAGTTCGCGGCCATAGGGAACCGCGGCGACAGGAGCGCCGGCAATGGCCGCAATGGCGCAGGCTAGAAGCGGCCCGATCAGATAGGGCAGCGGCATGCCGGCAGACTTGGCAAGCGCAGCACCCGCGACCCCCAAAATCAGCGCCAGCCAAATCCGGACAGCCGGGCGGCCGAAGAAAACCCGGCCGCCACTGTCCCCGTCCTGCGCCGTGTCGGGCATCGCAAACAGCTCGCAGCGATCAGGCTGCGGAAATCAGGCGAGCCGTCAGGTCGTCCAGCGAAGACAGCCCTTCGAGGCCACGCACCAGTTCGACGATCTCGGCAGCCTTGCCGCGCGCCATGCCGGCGAATTCGGCATTTTCGTGGAACTTGCCGGCGACCTCTTCGTAGGACATCGGGAAGGCCGGGCTGCCCTTGCCGAAATCGGCGCGGCCCGAGATTTTGCGCCCGTCGGCGAGGTGGATGTCGATCAGCGTCGTCATCAGATGGTAGCCCGCGGCCTCCGCCTCGTCGTCGATGACAAAATCGACCTTTTCGATCATCGCCTTGAC
Source organism: Rhizobiaceae bacterium (assembly GCA_041743855.1). Lineage (GTDB taxonomy): Bacteria > Pseudomonadota > Alphaproteobacteria > Rhizobiales > Rhizobiaceae > JBGTLX01. Next base: position 1,627 of record JBGTLX010000376.1, read on the forward strand.
GTCCTCGCGCTCGACCGCGGCGTCGGTGAATTCGTTGAGCCCGGCGCGGCCGTCGAGAAGCAGGATGGCCATGCAGAACTCCATCGAGAACTTGGCCTGCAGCTCGTCTGTCGGACGGTGATGGATGAGCGCGTTGGGCATGTTGGAGTTGGTCCCGACGCGAACATGCTTCACATCCTCGGCGCGGATGCCGTGTTCCTCGATGAGGCGCAGCATCTCGGTCATGCCCGGATGGGTAAGCGAGCCCGACGGATGCGGCTTGATCGAGACGCCAGGGCTGGCGAAGGTCCAGGGGCTGCCGAGCTTGCCGAAGATGGCGGCCTGGTCATAGCCGCCGCCGGCCGCGGCAAAAAAGCCGCGCGGCGCCTCGAGGATGCGCGCCGCCGCCGTCCAGCCATACGAGGCAAACTGCGCCGCGGCGACGCCGCTCTCGGAAGACCGTCCGGCATGGAACGGCTTGGTCATGGTGCCGAAATTCTCTCGCAGGCCGGCCGACTGGCTGCCCGCGAGCGACAGTGCGCGCTGCGTGGTCGCAACATCGAAACCCATGAGCTTGGCGCTTGCCGCCGCCGCCGCGAAGGTTCCGCAGGTTGCCGTCGCATGGAAGCCTGTCTGGTAGTGGCGCGGCGCGATCGCCTCGGCGATCTTGCACTCGACTTCGACGCCGAGATGGTAGGCCAGCATGAAATCGCGGCCCGAGGCCTTGACCAGTTCGGAGATGGCCAGCGCCGCCGGAAGCGCCGGCGCGGTGGGGTGGGTCAGAAGCCCATAGACGCGGTCTTTGGCGACTGCGAGCTGGGTATCGTCATAGTCGTCTGCGTGGATGCCGACGCCATTGGCGAAAGCGGCAAAGCGCGGCGCGACCTTGCGGCCCCCGCCAATGACGGTGGCCACACCGTCCGCCAAACCAAGGTCGTCCAGATGCCGGCGGACCAGTTCGCCGCTTTTCGCGACCGAGCCGGACAGCGCCAGGCCAAAACCGTCGAGAATCGACTTTTTACCGAGCTCGACCACTTCAGCGGACAGTTCGCCGGCCTTCGCCTCGACGATGAATTCGGCGACATATCTCGTCAGTTCGACATCGATTACGCTGTTCTGGTTCATAAAATCCTCTTTCGTCACCGGTGTCATAGCGGGGAATTCAAGCTCAGACTGTGAAGCGTCAACTGTTAATTGTCAACAGATTTGTCCATGCGATTGCCTTGCGGCTGAGAGCCGGCAGTCAAATTAGCGGCTGGATTTGGCTAAAGCAGGAGTTGATTTTCGCGCCTTCGATGGCGCCGCTGCCATCGGTTCGCCGGGCTGGCCGGCTTTACGGGTGCGGACAATGCCGTTGAGAATATGGGTACGCGCGGCGGTCAAAGCGCGGACCGGATCGCGGGCGGCGAGCGCATCGACGAGGTCGCGGTGTTCGGTGTTGGAGACATGCAGGACATCCGGGCTGGACAGCGCCCGATACCGCTGGATGTGAAGCTCGCGCACAAAGCTTTGATAGATCTGCGCCAGGCGGTTGTTTCCAGCCATCTGGGAAATCTGCTTATGAAATTCGAGATTGACGGGATAATAAACATGGACGTCGCCCAGTTCGACGATTTCGTCCATGCGCTGCAGCAAGGCGCGCAGGATCGCGATCTGAGCGTCGGTAACGCGCTCGGCAAGCAGCATAGCCATGCAGCCGAAAACGCCTGCCCGCGCTTCAGACAAATCCTGCGCCTCGTCGTTGGAAAGCGCCCGGATGAAAAAACCACGATTGGGAATGATCTCGATCAGGCCCATCGCCGCCAGCGCGCTGCAGGCTTCGCGGATCGGTCCCCGGCTGACGCCGAGGCGTTGGGAAAGGCCGTTCTCGTTGACCCGCTCGTTCGGCTTGAATTCGCCGTCGATGATCATGCGTTCGATCTCGGCCTGCACGACGTTGGCGAGCGAGCGCGTGCGCAGAAAATCAATGGCGGAGAGATTGGCTGGCTGATTCATGAAACTGTCCAACATTCAGGAGACATCGTCAGTCCACCGTTCGCCAACAAATGAGGCCGCCTTGGCCGAATCGCCGATTTCTGAGCCCCACTTGGTCGGTTTAGCAACAAATACGACGAAAAGCGATTTCGGCCGACCGCTCAGCCCCGCGCGTTCATCTGCGAGCCGCCGAGCACCGGCACCCTGTTGGCGACATAGACGACCGCGAAGGAGGCGGCGAGCAGGATAATGCCGAGCACGCAGATCGCGCCGAGGTCGCCGCTCTCGTTCAGATCATAGATGATGACCGACACCAGCTTGGTGTTTGCCGTCGTCAACAAGATTGTGGCCGAGAGTTCACGGATCGTGCCGACGAAGACGAAGCAC
>JBGTLX010000377.1:0-14688 GCA_041743855.1 Rhizobiaceae bacterium
AGAAAACCTGCTGCGAACCAGCCGCCGAACCAGAGCCGCGAAAAGTCTCCCGATATTTTCAGGAAGAAACCGGCCAGCACGAACAGCGTCAGCGTTCCGGCCCAAGCCGCCAGTATCCGGCCAAGATTGGAAACCGGCCGCATCAGCGCGGCAATCTGGTAGCAGTCGGCGATGTCCAGGGAGACCACGGTGATCACCGACGCTGCGGCGATGATCGCCGGATAGTGCCAGGCGAGATCGGTCGCCGTGCCCACATGAAATGCGAACAGCACCAGCCCCGAGACCAGCAGCAGGCCGATTTCGAACAGCCTGAGCACGCCGCTGACCATGACCGGGGACATGGTGTCGCGGCGGTACTGCGAGGCGATCTGCGTGGCCATGCTGTTCAGCACGCCGGACTCGGCGGGCTTTTCCGCGGGGACCGAAAACCGGTGCGGCGGGTCGATTTCGTTCATGAGCTGATCCGAATTTCCAGCCTGAACTCTAACAAAAGAGAGCTAAGAAACCCTTGCCCGGAGGGTGCGCATTGGACCGATAGTCGCCGCGCGACGGTTCAAAGCGCGAGCCGGCCGGCGGAAATGGCCGGAAAGATTTTGGAAGGCGCGGGCTACGCGAGACCTGAACGCCCGCAACTGTTGGCCGTGCCCAGACGCCTCTTTCGGCGGAAGGCCGGCCGCTGTCTGTCATATTCCTCGAATTTCAAAGCCCATCAGAACAGGCGTTCGCGCACATAAATGGTGTCGCCAGGCAGCAGCGGATCGGAAGTCAGCACCCGTCCGGTCATCACCTTGCCGTTGATGTCGCGGGTGATGTCGGCATTGCCCTGGTATGCGCGCGCCGAAAAGCCCCCGGCAATCGCGATCGCCTTGTGCACGGTCAGGCCAGGGACGTAGGAATACTGGCCGGCCGCGCCGACCTCTCCCATCACGAAGATCGGCCGGTAGCGGTCGATTTCAACCGAAACGTCGGGGTCGCGGAGAAATCCCTGGCGAAGTCTTGCCGCAAGCGCCGCCTCGATCTGCTGGGCGGTGTGCCCGCGGGCAGGGACATTGCCGACCAGCGGGAAGGCGAAATGGCCGGACTGGTCGATACTGTAGGTGTTGGACAGCCCGTCCTGTTCGAACACGGTGACGCGGATGCGGTCGCCGGCGCCGAGGCGGTAGGGCTCGTTGATGATCTGGTGAAACGCGGCGGGGGCCGGACGATATCCGGAACAGCCCGTGACGATGAGCCCGGCCAGCAGCGCGTGAATGACAGGCAAGCGGTTCTTCATCGGCCGGCAAATCCTGGAGTGGGGCGCTCGCTCCGTCTGTCGGGGCGCTTGCCTGCCTCCGTTATCCTCCGGTTAAGGTTAATGGTCGGTAAAGCTGCGCGAAGTTGGCGGCAGGGTCGTGCGCGGTAAAGGCTCAAGGCTGGTCCGCTGCCGGCAAAATATTAACGATTGGGTTACCATGTCTGTTTACGGTCTGTTTCCAAAGCTCCGGAGCCAGAGAATCATGTCCGTCATGCAATCAGGCGATATCGCAGTCCATCCCGAAGGGCCGACCAGCATCCTGGCCTCCCGTTGGCGGCGCATTGCGTTCGTCGGGGTCGCGGCAACCGGGCTGGCGCTGACGCTGGCCTGGCTGTCGACGCCGCTGTACAGAGGCGAGGCGAGCCTGCTGGTCAACGCGCGTGCATCCGGCAGCGCAGCCGACCGGGATTACGCCAGCGGCCAGATCGAGCTGATCCGCTCGGCCGACATTTTGGAAAAGGTCGCAACCAGGCTCGATCTTGCGGACCTGCCCGAATTCGACGCAGCCGCCCAACCGTCGGTCGCCTCGCAAGCCCTGATCATCGTCGGGCTGAAGCGCGATCCGAGCGAAACGCCTGCTGCGGACCGCGTGCTGGATGTCCTGCGCGAAAAGCTCAACGTCTATGGAGCGGAGCGCGCGCGGGTCATCGTCATCGAATTTTCCTCGAGCGACCCACGCCTTGCCGCCGCCATACCCAACGCCATCGCCGACGCCTATGTCGCGGAGCGGCCCGGTGCCGCGCAACAGCCTGACACGGCGGCTCCGGTCAGCGCTGCGTCGGACGACGGGTTGAAACAGGCCGAAGCGCGCCTTGCCGACTTCCGGGCCGGTCTCGTGACGGCGACGGATGACGGATCGGCTGCTGTCGTGGCGGACGAACTGGCGCAAGCCCGCGCCGAGCGGCGCGCCTCCGAAACGATGGCGCAAAGCCTCCGCGATGTCATCAACGGCGGCTCGATCGATGCACTTCCCGAAGACGCGGCTCTGGGCGGCCTGCAGTCCCTGCGCGAGCAGCAGGTTCAGCTGAAGGCCGACATCGCCGAACTTTCCATCACGCTGCTCGACAATCATCCGCGCCTTCGCGGAGTCCGGGCGCAGCTTGCCGATATCGAGGCGCAGATTGCGGCCGAGGCGCGCGCCGCTTTAACCTCGCTGACCACCGCGACAGAGGCTTCGCAAACGCGGGAAGCCGAACTGAGCGCCGAACTGAACCGGCTTCAGGCCGCGTCGGCGCGGACCGCCGGGCAGGAGGCCGAACTGCGCGCACTGGAGCGCGAGGTCGAACTTCAGCGCGAATCCTTGGCGTCCTCGCCGGCCAGCGTGCCCCCGGCAGTCGGGAACAACTATGTTGCCGCCGACGCCCGCATCTTTGCGCGCGCCATCGAGCCTTCCGAGCCTTACTTCCCGAAATTCGGCCCGATCGCCGCAGTGGCGTTCGCCGGCTCGATCGCCCTGATGACCGCGCTGACGCTTCTCGGGGGATTGTTTTCAGGTCGCCGGAAGCCGGCGACGAGCAGTGCGAGGCCGGAGCCGATACCCTTGATCGCCATGCCTGCGGCGCATGAGACCCTGGACGAGCAGCCTTCGGACGGCGTCTTCGCTTTGTATGGCGAAGGCACGGAGCCGGAGGCGGCCAACGAGGATGTCGAAAGCGAACAGGTCGTCGCCAGCGAGGACGAGCTCGAGCCGGCTCTCCCGGAATCTGACGAAGCCATCTCTATGCTCGGCGAAATCGGCATCGAAACCACCGCCGAGCGGCTGATCGCCAGCGGCGCTACCCGTGCGATCTTCGTTTCGCCGGAAGGCGACGAGGCCGCGGCCGCCGCCGTGCTGGTTGCACGCGAAATCGCCGATTCCGGATTGCGGGTGCTGCTGCTCGATCTGACCGCTTCGGGCGCCGCCTCGCGTCCGATGCTGGACAGCGTCTCCTACCCCGGCATCACCAATCTGATGGCCGCCGAAGCGCAGTTCACCGATGTGATCCATTCCGACCATTATTCGGACTGCCACGTCATGCCGGTCGGCACCGCCGATCCGGCCCGCGCCATGCGCGCCGCCGACCGCCTGCCGATCATCATGGAATCGCTGACGACGGCCTACGATTTGGTCGTCGTGGAGTGCGGGCCTGCCGGCCCCGAGGCGATCCGCCGCCTGGTCGCGCCGGGCGCGGCGATACTGCTGAGCTTGATCGACCCGAACGAGGACATCGCCGAAGCTGCCGACGCGCTCGTCGCCAGCGGCTACGACGAATTGACGCTCGTCACGCCGGTCGGCTTCCGGTCGCAAAATGCCCCCATGGCGGGACGCTCGGCCGCCTGACTATTCTTTTGACGGCCGTGGCGCGAACATCATCCATTTGATGATGGCCATGGCCGGCAGGATCCACAAAAGCCCGGTCAGGAAAAAGAAGGCGAGGTGCGCGAGCGGCCCCGACTCCGACAATTGCGCCACCGCGACCATCGTGGCGACGATCGCATAGACGACCACCAGCACGATCAGCAGAACGGTTCCGATGAGTTTTTTCAGGCGAATGGGCATGAAGTTGGTCTAGGGGTTCGCTTCGCCCGAAGCAACGCCGCCAGGCGCGGCGGCGTGTCGCGCGTATCGCGGCCTTGAAAGCGCGGCCCCAATGGTTCACCACTCGCGCGAACGGAGACCGCTATTTTGACGGCACTTGCCCCGACGATGACTGCCGGCGCGGCGCGGAGCCAGCGCGACCGCCAACGCGCCAACCGCGCGGCGGTGCGGGGTTGGCTCTATGTCGTGCTCGCCATGCTGGTCACGCTCGTCCTTGTCGGCGGCGGCACGCGGTTGACCGATTCCGGCTTGGCGATCACCGAATGGAAGCCGATCCACGGCATCGTTCCCCCGCTGAACGAGGCCGAGTGGCAGGAGGAATTTGCCAAATACCAGCAGATTCCGGAATACCGGCAGATCAACGAAGGCATGTCGCTTGGGCAATTCAAGCGGATTTTTTGGTGGGAATGGGCGCATCGCGCGCTGGCGCGGGGCGTCGGCGTTGTTTTCGCGCTGCCGCTGCTGTTCTTCTGGGCGACGGGACGCATCGAGCGTGGGCTGACGCCGAAATTGCTGGGCCTGCTGGCGCTTGGCGGGCTGCAGGGGGCGGTCGGCTGGTGGATGGTAGCGTCGGGTCTGGTGAACCGCGTCGATGTCAGCCAGTACCGGCTGGCGATCCATCTGACGTTCGCCTGTCTGATCTTTGCGGCGATCATGGTCGTCGCGTGCGGCCTTGCACCGCATTCCGAGCCGGCCGCCGACAGGAAGACGCGGCGCTTTTCCGGGATTCTGGTTCTGCTGGTGCTTATCCAGATATTTCTCGGCGGACTGGTCGCCGGTCTCGACGCCGGCATGAGCTACAACACCTGGCCGACGATGGACGGCGCGTTGATCCCCGGCGACCTGTTCGTCATCGATCCGGCGTGGCGCAACCTGTTCGAGAACCCGAAGACCGTGCAGTTTACGCACCGCATCGGCGCCTATCTGATCTTCGGAGCGGCGCTCTGGCACATGATCGCGACGCGCCGGCGGCAGCCTGGCACCACCCATGCGCGTCGCGCGCTGGTGCTGTTCCACCTGGTGCTGGCGCAGGCGGCAGTCGGCATCGCCACGCTCTTGATGCAGGCGCCGGTGCACTGGGCGCTCGCGCATCAGGGGTTCGCGCTGGTCGTGCTGGGATTTGCGTCGGCGCACTGGCGGGGAACCAAGGGCGCGTATCCGATGCCGAGGGGGGTCAAGATCGCTGTTTGAGCTGCTGGCCTTCTTACAGGCCTCGTTCTGTCACGCCCCCTCTGTCCTGCCGGACATCTCCCCCACACGGGGGGAGATCAGCTGCCTCCCGCTTAATCTGCAAGGGCTGAGATTGGCGAAAACGAGGAAGCGACTAATCTCCCCCCGTGTGGGGGAGATGTCCGGCAGGACAGAGGGGGGCGTGAAGGAACTCAACTTTTCGTTTCGTTACGTCCAGCCTTCAATCGCGCACCCCCAGCATCAAATCCATGTTCTGGACCGCGGCCCCCGACGCCCCCTTGCCGAGATTGTCGAGCAGGGCGCAGAGGTTGACCTGGCCTTCCGTGCCGAGGACGAAAAGCTTCATCCGGTCGGTGTCGTTGAGTTCGGTCGGGTCGATGCGGGCGAGTTTGGCGCTGTCGGCCATCGGAACGACTTCGACGACATCCTGGCCGGCATAGTGCGCGGCCAGCGCCGCATGGATATCGCCAGACGAGGGCGCGCCGTTCAAATCGGCCAGATGCAGCGGAACCTGCACGATCATGCCTTGCGCGAAACGGCCGACCGACGGCGAAAAGATCGGCCGGCGCTCAAGCAGGCCGTGCATCCGCATTTCTGCGACGTGCTTGTGCTGTAGGGACAGGCCGTAGAGAAAGTGCGGCGACGCGATGTGGTCTTCGCACGAGGCGTCTTCCATCTGCGCGATCATCTGCTTGCCACCTCCCGAATAGCCCGAGATGGCGTTGACGGTGACCGGATAGTCCGCGGGCAGGAGGCCGGCGGCGACCAGCGGCCGGATCAGCGAAATCGCGCCGGTCGGGTAGCAGCCGGGATTGGCGACAAGCCGCGCGCCGGCGATCTTGTCGCGCTGCGCCGCGTCCATTTCGGCAAAACCGTAGGCCCAGTCGGGATGCACCCGGAACGCGGTCGACGTATCGATGATGCGCGTCGCGTTGTTCCCCTCCAGAGTGCCGACTGCCTCCTTCGATGCGTCGTCCGGCAGGCACAGGATCGCTACATCGGCGGATTTCAGGAAATCTTCGCGCAGGCTGCGGTTGCGGCGTTCCGCTTCGGGAATCGACAGCACGGCGATGTCGTCGCGCGCTGCAAGCCGGGCCCTGATCTGGAGCCCTGTCGTTCCATGTTCGCCGTCGATGAAGATTTTCGGTTTCATGTTGTCCCGTCAAAGTCGAGCTATTTCAAGCCTATATGCCGCTTCCCTGATTCACGGTGGCAGCGCCGTGATTCATCTCATGATTCCTGGCCTTGCGCTCGGCCAGAAGGCCGAGATACTGCATCGCCACCGTCGCGCCGGCGATCGCGGTGATATCGGCATGGTCATAGGCTGGCGCAACCTCGACCACGTCCGCGCCGACGATGTCGACCTGGCCCATCTGGCGTAGCGCTGAGAGAATCTTGGCCGAGGACGGACCGCCCGCGACCGGCGTGCCGGTGCCCGGCGCGTAGGCCGGATCGAGGCAGTCTATGTCGAAGGTGACATAGGTCTTCTTGCCGCCGGTGCGCGCCACGATGGCATAGGCGATGTCGGCGGCGCGCATTTCCTCGATCTCGTGGCCATACAGAATCCGGATGCCGAAATCCTGCGGCGCATGGGTGCGGATGCCGATCTGGATCGATCTTTCCGGATCGATGACGCCGTCGCGCACGGCGCGCGAAACGAACGAACCGTGGTCGATGCGCTTGCCGTCGTCGAACCAGGTGTCTTGATGCGCGTCGAACTGCACCAGCGCCAGCGGCCCGTGTTTGGCGGCGTGGGCCTTCAGCAGCGGCCAGGTGACGAAATGGTCGCCGCCGAGCGACAGCAAGAATGCATCGGATTTAAGCAGTTTCGCTGTCTCGCGCTCGATAGCGCCGGGCGTCTTCTGATGGTTGCCGTTGTCGAGCAGGCAGTCGCCATAGTCGACGACCGCGAGTTGTTCGAACAAATCGCGGTGGAACGGATATTGTGGATCGGAATCGAAGATAGCGGCGGCGCGACGGATGGCCTGTGGACCGAATCGCGCTCCTGGCCGGTTGGTGACGGCCGCGTCGAACGGGATGCCCCACACGATGGCGTCCGCGCCCTTGACGTTCTTGGTGTATCTGCGTCGCATGAAAGACAGCGCGCCCGCATAGGTCGGGTCGCCCGAGCGCCCGGTGTTGCCGCGCGCGGTGAAAGCATGGTCGATCGAGCTTGCCGGCATCGTGAAACGTCCCCTCTGCTTTTCGGACCGCAGCTATTGGCCGGATATTGGTGCAGCGCAACAAAAAAGCGGACCCGAAGGCCCGCTTTTTGTTCAAGTCGCGCGTGAAGCGCCTAGCGCTTGGAGAACTTGCCCCCAAACGCTCCTTAGCGTTTGGAAAACTGGAAACTCCGGCGGGCCTTGGCCTTGCCGTACTTCTTGCGCTCGACGACGCGGCTGTCGCGCGTCAGGAAGCCGCCCTTCTTGAGCACACCGCGCAGGCCCGGCTCGTAATAAGTCAGCGCCTTGGAGATGCCGTGGCGAACCGCGCCGGCCTGGCCCGAAAGCCCGCCGCCGAGAACGGTGGCGATGATGTCGAACTGGCCTTCGCGATTGGACGCGACGATCGGCTGCTTCAGGATCATCTGCAGAACCGGACGCGCGAAATATTTCGCGAATTCCTTCTGGTTGACGACGATCTTGCCCGAACCCGGCTTCACCCAGACGCGGGCGATGGCGTTCTTGCGCTTGCCGGTGGCGTAGGCGCGGCCGAGCTTGTCCAGCTTCTGGACATAGACCGGAGCAGGGGCCTGCTGCGCCGGAGCGACGGCGCTGCCGCCGAGTTCTGCGAGCGAATTCAGCTCAGCCATTTTTTAATCTCTCTTCCTGTTCTTGGAGTTCAGCTTGGCCACGTCGAGCGTTTCGGGCTGCTGGGCGACATGCGGATGCTCGGCGCCGGGATAGACGCGCAGATTCTTCATCTGGCGGCGGCCGAGCGGTCCGCGCGGGACCATGCGCTCGACGGCCTTCTCGACGACGCGCTCGGGAAAGCGGCCTTCAAGCAGCTGCCGCGCGGTGCGTTCCTTGACGCCGCCGGGGTGGCCGGTGTGCCAGTAATAGACCTTGTCGGTGAATTTCTTGCCGGTGAAGGCGACCTTGCCGGCATTGATGACGATGACGTTGTCGCCGTCGTCGACATGGGGAGTGAAGGTGGCTTTGTGTTTGCCGCGCAGGCGGTTGGCGATGACAGTGGCGAGACGGCCGACGACGAGACCCTCGGCGTCGATGATCACCCACTTCTTCACCACATCCGCAGGCTTCTGCGAAAAGGTTGACATGGATCGGGTTTCTTTCTTTCAGACCTTCACACGAGGAAGGCATTTCTTGTTGCTTGGATTGACGCTCGGGAGTTTCCGCCCGCCAAAAATGAAACGGCGGCCGGTCGGGCCGCTGGCTCGTGGTGCTTATTAAGACAGGATGCTGGCCGCGTCAATCGGTGTCGGCAAATCGCAATTGAAAATAATGTATAAATTTCAAACGATTAGCACTAAGGTATTATTTTACCGCACGATTGCGGAGTTGAATAGCGGCGCTGGCGACACACAAAGAGCCGCGCAAGCGAGGGCGACGCAGTGTGCGCCGCCCCGTGCCTGGGGTCAGGACTTCTTGAGCTGCTTCTGAACGACCTGAGTCAAAGCCTGCGAGGAACTCGTCGCATCGCAGTCGACAGCGCCATCTTTCTTCTGGGAAGCCAGAACATTGGCATCCACGCCACAAACATTGGCCGCGACACCAACCGGAACCTGTACGGTCACGGGAATCTGGCTCACATCGACGTCAATATCCGATGCGATCTCCTTCAGAACGACGTCTCCGAGATTGACGTTGACCAGACCTTCCTGGGTCTGTGCGATGGCCGGGAAGGCCAGAGTGACGACGGTTGCGGCCGCAAAGCCGAGACGAGCTATCATGTTCATTGTTGTATCCTTCGGTTCGTCGATGTCCCTCGCGGGCTGCAACTGCCTATCAAGCGTCCTGTTCCAGAAAAGGATGAAATTTATTCACGGATGGGCCATCGGCGCGGAGTTTATCGCTTCGGCGGTATCGAATAGGTTCCCGTCGCATGCGCCACCGTCTGCCCCTCCGGCCCGGCGACGATGTCGATGTCGAACACCATCAGGCTTTTGCCGAGCTTGAGGATGCGGCAGTGGCCGTTGATCGGGCCGGCCTCGGCCTTGCGCACGAAATTGATATTGAGGCTGGTGGTCACCGAAAGCGCGTTCGGCCCGGCATGCGAGAGGACGCAGGCATAGCCGCCGATGTCGGCCAGGGTGAACAGCGAGGGCCCCGACACCGTGCCGCCGGGACGCAGATGCCGCTCGTCCGCATCCAGCCGAACGGTGCAGCCGCCGGGAAATATGGACGTCGCCTGGTAGAAGGCAAAACTGTCGTTGAGCTGCGGATAGACCTTTGCGAGCAGGTCGTTGACCTCGGCCGTGGTCATGACCGGCTTGAGATTGGCCTGTTCAGGCATGGTCACCTCTCCCGTCAGTGGCCGGACGTGCTTTTGCCAGGCATTGCGCCGGACGAACGCCTTCTTTCCGATCGCGAGGCGAGAAAACACGTTTCAAGGGTTTTCTTCAACCGGCGGCATGCTAGTTCTTTTGTTCCATTGCCGATCCCGGACCAGGGGTCGCAACCGCATCGGAGACGAGAAGATGGCGCAGATCGTTGCCCTGAAACGCGAGCCGGACGGGCCGGTGCTGACCGCGCTCGACCAAGGCGTCCTCCGGCTCACGCTGGCCAACCCGCCGGCCAATGCGCTGTCGTTGAAGCTGATGGCGGCTCTTCAGGATGAGCTCGACCGCGCGCGTGACGACAAGGCCGTCCGGGTCGTCATCGTGGCGGCGGCGGGCAAGCTGTTCTCCGCCGGCCACGATCTCAAGGAGATGACCGCGCGGCGCGCCGATCCGGACCGGGGCAGGGCCTTCTTCGCCGAAACTATGGCGCGCTGTTCGGCCTTGATGCAGACGATCGTCGGGCTGCCCAAGCCGGTTATCGCCGAAGTCGATGGCGTCGCCACTGCGGCGGGATGCCAACTCGTCGCCTCCTGCGACCTGGCGATCGCATCCGACCAGGCGGCATTCGGCGTCAACGGCATCGATGTCGGGCTCTTCTGCTCCACGCCCATGGTCGCGCTGACGCGCAATATTCGCCCCAAGCACGCCATGGAGATGCTGTTGACCGGCGAAATGATCGACGCGACGACCGCGCGGGAATTCGGCCTCGTCAACCGGGTCGTGCCGCGCGAATATTTGAATCAAATTGTAACGAAATACGCCCAAGCCATTGCTTCCAAATCTCAACTGACGCTGAAGATCGGCAAGGAAGCGTTCTACCGGCAGGCCGAGATGCCGCTGGCCGAGGCTTACGACTACGCCTCGCGCGTCATGGTCGAAAATATGCTCGCGCGCGACGCCGAGGAAGGCATCGGCGCCTTCATTGGCAAGCGCGAGCCGAAATGGACGGGTGAATAGTTTGGAGCCGCGCATCTCCATTATCACCATCGCTGTCGGCGATCTCGACCGCGCGGTGCGTTTCTATGAGGAGATGGGCCTCAAACGCCATGCCGGCATAACAGACGGCGTCGCGTTCTTTCAGATGGGCGGCGCTATCCTGGGGCTTTTTCCGCGCCAGAGCGCGGAGGAGGACGCCGGAACGACGTTCGGGCAGGCGCCGTCCGCGATCTATCTGGCCTACAACACGCGCTCGGACGCCGAGGTCGACGAGGTTCTGGCGGCGGCCGAAAAGGCCGGCGGCCGCATCGTAAAGCCGGCGCAACGCGCGTTCTGGGGCGGCTGGTACGGCTATTTCGCCGATACCGACGGCCATCTGTGGGAAGTGGCCCACAACCCTGCCTTTCCGATCGATGCCGACGGCAGGATTTCGCTGCCGGCATGAACCACGATTCCTACGATCAGTCCTACATCACCGGCATCCTCGCCTCCGTTAAGACCATCGCCATCGTCGGCGCCTCGGCCAACGAGGTGCGGCCGAGCTTCTTCGTCATGAAATATCTTGTCGGCAAGGCGTTCGAGGTTTTTCCGGTCAATCCGGGGCAGGCGGGGAAGGAAATCCTCGGTCGGATGGCCTACGCGAAACTCGCCGACATCCCCCCACCGATCGACATGGTGGACATCTTCCGGGCGTCGAACGCCGTGCCGGGCATCGTCGACGAAATTCTGGCGCTCCACCCGCTGCCGAAAGTGCTCTGGATGCAGCTGACCGTTCGCCACGACGAGGCGGCGGCCAAAGCCGAGGCTGCTGGCGTCAGCGTCGTCATGAACCGTTGTCCCAAGATCGAATATGCGAGGCTGGCCGGCGAGATCGGGTGGTCCGGCGTCAATTCCGGCATCATGTCGTCGAAAAAGCCGATCATGCGTTCCGGGTTCCAGAGCTTTGGGGTTCGTAGCAAATAGCGTCCGCAAAAATCTTCCTGCAAAGCGGGCATTTGTAACCGTCGCGTTTCAAGCTTTGGCCCGCGCGACATTTTCTTCTTTGCAAAGGCTCTAGGCTTCGCCAAACATTGCAGGCGATTTTCAAGACAAGGATTTGAGGGAGAAAAAACATGGCCCAGAAAATTCCGGGTTTCAATACGCTCGCGGTTCATGCCGGCGCCAAGCCCGACCCCGCGACTGGCGCGCGGGCCACGCCGATCTACCAGACGACGGCTTTCGTCTTCGACGATGTCGACCACGCCGCGTCGCTATTTGGTCTCAAGGCCTTCGGCAACATCTACACCCGCATCATGAACCCGACGCAGGCCGTGCTGGAAGAACGCATTGCGGCGCTGGAGGGCGGCACCGCGGCGCTTGCCGTCGCTTCCGGCCATGCCGCGCAGATGATCGTGTTCCACACAATCATGCGCCCCGGCGACAATTTCATCGCCGCGCGCAAACTCTATGGCGGCTCGATCAACCAGTTCGGCCATGCCTTCAAGAGTTTCGGCTGGGAGGTGCGCTGGGGCGATACCGACAATCTGGCGAGTTTCGAGAGCCGGATCGACGACAAAACGCGCGCCATCTTCATCGAAAGCCTGGCCAATCCGGGCGGCGAATTCGTCGACATCGCGGCTGTGGCTGAGATCGCGCGCAAACACGGACTGCCGCTTATCGTCGACAACACGATGGCGACGCCCTATCTGGTGCGGCCGATCGAGCATGGCGCCGATATCGTGGTTCATTCGCTGACCAAGTTCATCGGCGGCCACGGCAATTCCATGGGCGGCGCGATAGTCGATTGCGGCACGTTCGACTGGTCGAAATCCGGCAATTACCCGATGCTGTCGGAGCCGCGCCCGGAGTATTCGGGCGTCGTCATGCACGAGACTTTCGGCAATTTCGGCTTTGCCATCGCCTGCCGGGTGCTTGGCCTGCGCGATTTCGGCCCGGCGATCTCGCCGTTCAACGCCTTTCTCATCCTGACCGGGGCCGAAACGCTGTCGCTGCGCATGCAGCGCCATTGCGACAACGCGATGAGGGTTGCCGAGTGGCTGTCGAAGCATGCCAAGGTCGGTTGGGTTTCCTATCCCGGCCTGCCGGGCGACAAGAACCACGCGCTCCAGCGGAAATATTCGCCCCTCGGCGCGGGCGCGGTCTTCACTTTCGGCCTGAAGGGCGACCACCAGGCGGGCATCAAACTGGTCGAAGCGGTCGAGCTGTTCTCGCATCTGGCCAATATCGGCGACACCAAGTCGCTGATCATCCATCCTGCCTCAACCACGCACAGCCAACTCGGCGACGAGCAGAAGACCGCCGCCGGCGCGGGACCGGACGTGGTGCGGCTGTCGGTCGGCATCGAGGATGTCGAGGATCTGATCGCCGATCTCGAACAGGCTTTGGCGAAAATCTGAGACTTAAGCCTCCCCCCGAGGGGAGGGTCGCCAAAGCAAATGCCGCGAAGCGGCTTTTGCGAGGCGGGTGGGGGTGGAGAAGAATGCTGGCTTTCCCAAGAATTTCAATGCGGTCCCGATGAGTTCAAAGTTGCTCATCCTTCAGACGATCGGCGCTGACCCCGAACTCGGCGAACCCGCGCCCGGCAGGCTGATCTCCGGCGATCCGAAGTTCCGTACCTGGAATGTCGAGGAGGCCGATGGCGGCCTCTACGCCGGGATCTGGGAATCGACGCCCGGCAAATGGCGCATCGAATATGACGAATGGGAGTTCTGCCACATCCTCTCGGGCGTCTCGGTGATTGCGGAAGACGGCGGCGCGGCGCGCACCGTCAGGGCCGGCGACAGTTTCATCCTGCGGCCGGGCTTCAAGGGAAGCTGGGAAGTGCTTGAAACGACTCGCAAGGAATATGTTGTCCGGCTATAGGGCTTTCCGACCGACATCGTCGTTCCTGTGGCCGCAGGGACATCGACACTTCCCGCCCCTCAAGCCTCCCGCGACGCCAGTGTCCATTTTTCTCGCCAAGAGCTTTGCCATGCTCGGTAACATCATAACCAAGGACTACGCCGTCCCGGATGGTCCCTACATGCCCGACAGGGGTGCTGCCCATCTCGCAGCCGCGATGCGGGGCGCCGCCTGCTACCTGGAATTTGGCGCCGGTGGCTCGACGCTTCTGGCAGCCAGGATCGGGGTGGCCGATATCGTCAGCGTCGAAAGCGACTCCGCCTGGCTCAGCCGTGTCGAGGAAAAGCTTGGCGGCGTGGCGTCCGCCAGCCGGTTGCATCTGTTGTCCGTCGATATCGGGCCGACCCGCGCGCTGGGTTATCCGTCTGGGAGCGCGCATCGTGCATCCTGGCGCAACTATCCGCTGGAGCCGTGGCGGCGCTGCGCCGAGATCGGCCTGTCGCCGGATCTGGTGTTGGTGGATGGACGCTTCCGGCTTGCCTGCATGCTGGCCGCGCTCCGCTGCGCGAAACCCGGCTGCCGCGTCCTGCTCGACGATTATCGTTGGCGCGGTGCTTATCGGCGCGTCGAGCGCATCGTGCGCCCTGTGGTCATGATCGGCCGGATGGCCGAGTTCGTCGTGCCGGATAAACTTCCGGCGCAGATGTTCGACGAGGCCTTCGAGGCTGCGGTGAACGACCCGCGGTGAGGATTCCGCTACCGGGTTACTTTCAGCCTCTCCAACCCATGAAAATGATAGCTGTTGCGGAAGCGCGGTTCTTCCGCCAGACGCAAGCGCGGCAGCCGATCGAACAGCACTTTCAGAGACATCTGCAATTCGAGCCGCGCCAGCGGCGCGCCGATGCAGAAATGGATGCCCGCGCCGAAGGATACGTTCTTCTGGTCCACCCGGCCCGGCTGAAAATGCTCAGGCGTGGCAAAGGCGCGAAAATCGTGGTTGGCCATGCCGAGCAGCAGCCCGATCTGGTCTCCGGGTTTGAGAACGACGCCCGCGCCGGCTTCGATCTCGCCATAGGCATAGCGCGTGAACATGTGCAGCGGCGGGTCGAAGCGCAGGCATTCTTCCACCGTGGCTTCTGTCCCCTCCGGCGAAGCGAAGAAGCGGCGCGGATCGCCGCCTTGCGCCAAAATCGTCCGGACCGCGTTGCCGGTCTGGTGGACCGTGGCCTCGTGGCCGGCATTGAGCAACAGGATCGCCGACGACACCATCTCGTCCTCGGTCAGTTTCTGGCCGTTCTCCTGCGCCGAGATCAGCAGCGACAGGAG
>JBGTLX010000378.1:0-3030 GCA_041743855.1 Rhizobiaceae bacterium
TCGGCGGCCCGACTGAGGCGGTGCAGCGGCTTGAGCCGGTGTTCAAGACGCTGGCGCCCGGGGTGGGCGACATTCCGCGCACGCCGGGGCGTGAGAAGATCGGAGGCGCCGCCGAACAGGGCTACCTGCACTGCGGGCCGAGCGGCGCCGGCCACTTCGTCAAAATGGTGCACAACGGCATCGAATATGGCCTCATGGCGGCCTACGCCGAGGGCATGAACATCCTCGCCCACGCGAATGTGGGGAAGAGCGAACAGACCCACGATGCCGAGACGACCCCGCTGCGCAACCCCGAAGAGTTTCGGTTCGATCTCAATCTGCCCGATATCGCGGAGGTCTGGCGGCGCGGCAGCGTGATCGCCTCGTGGCTGCTGGATTTGACCGCGGCCGCCCTGCTCAAGGATCCGACGCTCTCGAAGTTCGACGGCCGGGTTTCGGATTCGGGCGAGGGGCGCTGGACGATCAAGGCGGCCATCGACGAGGGCGTGCCGGTGCCGGTGCTCAGCACGGCGCTCTACTCGCGGTTCAGCTCGCGCGGCGAGGCGGAGTTTGCCGACAAGCTCTTGTCCGCGATGCGGTTCGAGTTCGGCGGGCACATCGAGAAGGCGGCTGACAAATGACCCAAGGGGATCTCTCTGATATGAAACCCAACGACTTACACCAATTTCTTTCGAGGTAACGCCATGAACACAACCGACAAACTAACAAATTTCAACAACATTGGAGTAACACCATGAGCCAAGACCACCGCAGAAACGAGGCGTCTGAGCGCGCCACCTACCTTTCCAAGAACGAGTACGGGTTAGGCTTCCCTCTCGACCGGACGGCACTTCTAATGATCGATCCGGTAAACGACTTTCTGTCCGAGGGCGGCGCGGCTTGGGACCTCACCAAGAACACCCTCAAGCTGCATGACGTGGTTGACAACCTCCGCCGCGCCATCGACGGTGCCCGCGAGAAGGGCGTGCCGGTGATCTTTGGCCCGATGGCCTACACGGAGGAAGACTACGCCGACGAGGAACTGCATCGAAAGAGCGCTATCAACCGGATCATGTTCGAGCGGAAGATGTTTCAGGCGGGAAGCTGGGGAGCTGACTTCCATCCCGAGCTACAACCACTCGCGGACGAGATCATCCTGCTGCCGCACAAGGGCACCGACGTGTTTGAAACCGACCTTCCTGACCATCTCAAGCGTCTCGGCATCACCCACCTGGTGATCGCCGGAATGACGGCGAACATCTGCTGCGGAAGCACCGGGCGGCGCGCTGCGGAGATCGGCTACGACGTCACCTATCTCTGGGACGCTATCGGCTCGGAAAATGTCCCGAGCTATGAGGCGTCGGTGACCCTCAACTTCCCGCTGGTAGGCAACGGCGTGATCAAGGTGGACGACTTCCTTGCCGCGCTCTCTGCGCCAACGGCGGGTCAGGTTCAGCCGGGCGACAACGTGCGCGGATCCGACCATTTGGAGATCGGCACCGTGAAGGAGGTCGTCGAGGCGGACGACGAGACCGAGGCTTACATGGTCGTGCCGCGTGGCATGATCTTTCCCAGCGACACCTACATCCCGCTTGATGCCGTGGTCAGACGCGCGGGCGATCAGGTCTTCGTGAACGTGCCGAAGCTCGTGATCGCCGAGATGCCATGGGACAAGCCGCCAGCAAAGAGCGAGCGCAAAGAGAAGTACGGGACGCCGGCTTCAGCGGTGGAGAAGCTCTACGGCTCTCGGTCGCCCTCCGCGATGCGATTCGAATTCGGCGGACATATCGAGAAATCTGGCAGCGAATAACGAAAGGACATCTGGTATGAAACCTCATGACGATAATGGAAAGCGTCCGACCGCAGAACGCCCATTTCGGGTCCTGATCATTGCCGGGTCAAATCGCAGGCAGTATAACTGCCCCGGCGTCGATTCCAAGTCGCGCGCGCTAATGCTGCGCATGGCCGAACGCCTGCCACTGGATTGGGAAATCGACTACGAGGACCTCGGTAACGTGTACGGGCGCGAACACATTCAAAGTTGTAACGCCTGTGTTTCTACCTCCATGGCCCTGTGTGTCTGGCCCTGCAACTGCTACGAACCGGACAGTAGTGCTGAACCGGATTTGATGTGGAATCTCAACCTATACGCGAGACTCGACCTGGCCGATGCCTGGGCGATCATTGGCCCCGTGAATTGGTACGGGCCAAGTTCCAACCTTAAGCTGCTGTTTGACCGGCTCGTGTGTATGAACGGCGGCAATCCGCGCGAGGACCTGATTGAGCATAAGAACCCAGAGCTTGCCATGAAGCTTGAGCACACGAAAGAGTGGAAAGATTTGAGTGTCAACCATCTGGAGGGGCGCACAGCCGCGTTTTACTGCTACGGCGACGGAGGGGGAGATGAGATGGATAAAAGTGGGCGGCCGAAAATTTTAAAACACTCAGCGTACTTTGATCCCGAGAAAGAGCCTTTCGAAGATATGCGAGACGCCTATGGACCTCTCGTGTGGCAGTGCCGGTACGGAGGAATAGAAGCGCCTGATCATCTGTGGCGCTACGTTGAGTTCGGCATAGGGAAAAAGTACAGCGATAACCAGGCAGAAGATATGACGACAGAGCCTGAAGTGTTTCGTAGCTTCGATGACTGGACAAAGGAATTTACCGGGTTTGTCGGCAAGAAAGGAAGGGTAGAGCCGGGTCAGTATCGCGCGTATGGATACGAGGCGCCAGGGCATAAGATCGCCGACGTACAACTGGCGTGGAGAAGTATTCGAATGAGATTTGGACGACCGCCTGAAGGATCCTCTCCGGCCGAGCAGCAAGACGCTGGCCTGAATCAAGACGCAACACTGTCGCCGAAAAAAGGCGAAGGAGAAAAGCTCCGAGAAGAATGAACGGTATGGGCTATATCACAACAACGTATGCACACCGCGCGCGAGGCGAAAGGGAGTTACGAGCAGAATCTTATGTTGATGAAACTACAAGCACTGAGACAACAAGTGGAACTGATTGCCGCTGTGGCCGAGCGAACGATCGCGTCGCCGCACG
>JBGTLX010000379.1:0-3236 GCA_041743855.1 Rhizobiaceae bacterium
CTGCACCGCGGCATAGAGCGCCGCCTGTCCGCCCGGCGTGGCGATGATCTGGTCCGCCGTGGTCGGCACGCCGGTGCATTCGGTGGTGACGTTCGCCATCGCCCGGCGCAGGCGGGGAATGCCGGCGAGATGCGTATAATGATGGTGTCCGTCGCGCACGGCCAGCACGGCCGCCTCCACCGTTTCATCCGGAGTGTCGAAATCATGATCGCCGATCGACAGCATGATGACGGGCTCGCCCGCCTGCTTGCGCATGAGGGCCGCGAAATGCACCTCCCAGCCATCCTTGCCGGACGGCATGATGCCGGAAATGCGCGATGAGGGGTGTGGCATGGTCTAAACTCGTTTCGTTGCTTGGAATGCTTGCAGAGGCAGTACCCCCTCTCCGCCTCGCTTCGCTCGGCACCTCTCCCCCTCAAAAAGGGGAGAGGATGGGAGCCAGGCTGGGCACCATCCTCTCCCTCACGGAGTGGGGGAGAGGTGCCGAGCGAAGCGAGGCGGAGAGGGGGTATGCATCATATTTCAACTCTTGAGACGCAAATTCCCAGGATCCCACAGCGGCTCGTCCTTTTGCACCGTCGCGGAAAAGCGGTCGCCGAAAATCTCGACCTCGATTGTCATTCCAGGCTGGGCCAGATCGGCGCGCAGCATGCCCAACGCGATCGATTTGTCCACACGATATCCCCAGCCCCCCGACGTCGTCTCGCCGACGATTTTTCCATCGTGCCAGAGCGTCGACATATAGGGCGCGTCGAAATCGCCCGCCTCGACCACCAGCGTGACGAAGCGCTTTGTCACGTCCTGCTGTTTCTCGTTCTGCAGCGCAGCCTTGCCCCGAAAATCCGGCTTGTCCCATTTGACGAATCGCTCCAGCCCGCCCTGCAGCACCGTATAATCGGTCGAGAGATCGCCCTTCCAGGCGCGATACCCCTTTTCCAGCCGGAGAGAATCCAGCGCGAACATGCCGAAGGGTTTCAGGCCATGTTTCTGGCCGGCTTCCCACACCGCGTCGAAGATTTCTTTCGTGTCCTCGATCTTGGTGTGGATTTCCCAACCGAGTTCGCCGGCGAACGAGACGCGCACAAGCTGGCACCAGCGTCCGGCGATCTGTGCCGACCGGTGCGACAGCCAGGGCAGCGACAAATCCGCGTCGGTCACCTCGGCCAGTATCTCCCTCGATTTCGGCCCGGACAGGATCTGGCAGGCGAACGCCTCTGTGACCTTTTGGACATTTATTTCAGTTGTTTGTGGTAAACTCTTCTGCAACCACTCGAAATCGTGCCATTCGGCGACCGACGCCGTGATCAGGAAGAAAAAATCCTCGTCGAGCGCCATGATCGACATTTCCGTGACGATGCGGCCCTTGTCGTCGGCAAAATAGCCTAAGCCTATCCGGCCGGGCTTCGGCACCGCGCCGGTGATCATTGTCGACAGCCAGTCGCGTGCGCCTTGCCCCTGCAACCGGAACCGCGAGAAGCCGGGAAGGTCGAGAATGCCGGCCGCGTCGCGGACCGCCAGGCATTCCTCGCGGATTCGTTTCTCCCATGGCCCTGAACGCGCAAAAGTCTGTGTGGAGTCTTCGGAAACATCGTCGCCGGGCTCGGCAAACCATGTCGCGCGCTCAAAACCATTATAGGCGTTGAACTGCGCGCCGAGTTTTTCGATGCGGTCGTGGATCGGCGATTTTTTTACCCCTCGGCCGGCCGGCCAGGCATGGCGCGGAAACTGGATCGCGTATTCGTGTCCATAGATCTCCATGCCCTTGGCCACGCAATAATCCGGGTCCGAGGCGAAGGCGGTGAAGCGGCGCGGGTCGCACGACCACATATCCCATTCGGTCTGGCCCTGCGTCACCCATTCGGCCAGCACCTTGCCCGCGCCGCCGGCCTGGGCGATGCCGAAGGTGAAGACGCAGGCCTCGAAGGCGTTGGGCACGCCGGGCATCGGACCGATCAGCGGATTGCCGTCGGGCGCATAGGGGATCGGGCCGTTGATGACCTTGGACAGTCCCGCCGTGCCGAGGATAGGCACGCGGGCGATGGCGTCGTTCAGATAGTGCTCCAGCCGCTCAAGATCGTCGGGAAAAAGCTGGAACGAGAAATCGTCCGGCATCGGATCGTTGTGGCTCGTCCAATGGGCGCGGCCGTTGCGCTCATAGGGGCCGAGATTCATGCCGTTCTTCTCCTGCCGCAGATAGTAGGAGGTGTCGACGTCGCGCAGCAGCGGCAGTTTTTTCCCCTGCTCCTTCGACCATGCGGCAAGTTCCGGAATTTCCTCGAACAGAATATATTGATGGCTCATCACCATCATCGGGACGTCGCGGCCGAACATCTTTCCGACTTCGCGGGCGCGATAGCCGGCGGCGTTGACGACGATCTCGCAGCGGATTTCGCCTTGGTCCGTTTCCACCACCCATTCGCCGTTGTCGCGCCGCACCCCTGTGACCGGGCAAAAGCGGATGATTTTCGCGTCCAGATCGCGCGCGCCTTTCGCCAGCGCCTGCGTCAGCTGCGCAGGGTCGATGTCGCCGTCGCTCGGATCGTACAGAGCGCCTTCCAACTCATGCGTCTCGATGAAGGGATAGCGGCTCTTGATCTCGTCCGCGCCGATCACATCGAGCGCCATGCCCTGATAGCGGCCCATGCCCTTGGCGCGCTGGAATTCGCGCATGCGCTCCTTCGTGTGCGCCAGCCGCAGCGAGCCGGTGACGTGGTAGTTCATCGGGTAGCCGACTTCGTCCGCCAGCCCGCGATAGAGTTCGGCCGAATAGCGCTGCATATTCATCAGCGACCAGGACGACGAGAAGGTCGGCACGTTGCCCGCCGCATGCCAGGTCGAGCCGGAGGTCAGTTCATTCTTTTCCAAGAGCACGCAATCACTCCAGCCGGCCTTGGCCAGATGGTAGAGCGATGACACGCCGACCGCGCCGCCGCCGATGACTGCCACGCGGGCGGTGGATGGAAAGTTGCTCATGCTAGTGGTCCGATTCCGACATTTGCATCCCTCTGGGCCAAGCTCCGAGCAAATGTCGGAATCAAGGGACCACTAGATAACCAATTGATTTTAGTGGAGCTTTGAATTTGACATTTGATACAACGCCAGCCGCGAATGGCAATCAAATGTCAAATTCGCTCCACTAACCTGTCACTTCAATAAACCGGTGGCGAAACCACCCAGATGACGACCGCCGGTTCGGCCCCCGAATTCTTCCAGCGAAACGGTTTTCCCTCGAAGCG
>JBGTLX010000380.1:0-2694 GCA_041743855.1 Rhizobiaceae bacterium
GCGGCGCGTCGATCTGGCGCGGATTGGCCATGGCTTCGAGCACGGATTGCTTGGTGATGGCGTTGAACACGACGCGGCTGACAGGCTTGTCCTTGAGAACGCGCTTGGCCTTCAGCACTTCCAGCACATGCCAGGAAATCGCTTCGCCCTCGCGATCCGGATCGGTTGCGAGGATCAGCCCATCGGCATCCTTGACCGCGCTGGCGATCTCGGAGAGTCGCTTGGCGGAAGGCCCGTCGGTCGCCCATGACATCGCGAAGTCTTCGTCCGGCTTTACCGAGCCATCCTTGGC
The DNA here is from genome assembly GCA_041743855.1 of Rhizobiaceae bacterium. Lineage (GTDB taxonomy): Bacteria > Pseudomonadota > Alphaproteobacteria > Rhizobiales > Rhizobiaceae > JBGTLX01. Next base: position 293 of record JBGTLX010000380.1, read on the forward strand.
GGGCAGGTCGCGGACATGGCCGTAGGAGGCCAGAACCTTGTAGTTCCGTCCGAGATATTTGTTGATCGTTTTCGCCTTGGCGGGCGATTCGACGACGACGACATCCATGAATGCTTGTTTTCCTGTGTGGCGCGCAAAATGCTCGTGCGGCACCATAAGAGGTAATGTAGCCCCGTCACATGGCTGCGGTTTGCGGTCCGGTCAAGTGCGCGGCTGAAAATGACCGCCGCGCCTCATCCGCAACCTATAAGTGCAAACAATAAAAACTTGCAACTTTGAATAAGCGCGTTAGAATCCGACAATTGCAATCTGCCTGGTCCTGCGAGGCTGTTCATACCCCCGCAGCGACCGCATTTGGACCTCACCGCGTTTGTCCGCGCCGCGGGTCGTATCGGAGTTTTGCCAGATGCGTCTTCATCCTAACAGGCGACGAACGGATACGCTCGATTATCTTCAATCGATGCTCGGACAGTTGAGGACCATGGCGGAGGCCGAGCGCTGCGACATGCTCGCCTACCTCATCGAAATGGCCTATCTGGAGGCTGGCGATATCATCCGCGGTGAGCGGCCCTTCGCTAGTCCGGCGAAATCAGGGACACAGACCCGCCCGAATGCCTCTCCAGACGCCCGGCGAGGTCCAGTTCAAGCAAAATCATGAAAACCTGCGCCGGGTGCAGCCCTGTGTGACGGATCAGTTCGTCGACGCCGGTTGGCGTCGGCCCGAGCGCCTCGACGACTCGCTCCCGGTCCGAATCGCCGGCCGGCGGCGTGGCCGTAAAATCCGGCGGTTCGCCCAGCGTGCCGCGAGATTCTGTGGGCGTGCCTGACAGCGGCGCGATCGCGTCCAGTATGTCCGCCGCTTCGGTCACCAGGATAGCGCCGTCCTTGAGCAGGCTGTTGGCGCCTGCGGCGCGCGGATCGAGCGGCGAGCCAGGAACAGCGAACACCAGCCTGCCCATCTCACCGGCAAGCCTTGCGCTGATCAGCGAGCCGGAGCGTTGCGCCGCCTCCCCCACAACCAGTCCGAGCGCTAGCCCCGCGATAAGGCGGTTGCGGCGCGGAAAATCCTGGGCGCGCGGCTCCCATCCGAACGGCATTTCCGAGACCAATGCGCCCCGCTCGGCGATTTCTGCGCACAGATCGACATTCTCAGCCGGGTAGGGGCGATCCAGTCCGCCGGCGATCACCGCCACCGTGCCGGTGGCGAGGCTGCCCTGATGGGCCGCCGTGTCGATGCCGCGCGCCAGTCCGGAAATAACCGCATGGCCTTCCTTGCCGAGATGGGCTGCCAGCATCCGCGCCATCTTGATGCCCGCCAGCGACGCGTTGCGCGCCCCGACAATGGCAACCGGCGGCAGGCCAAAGATCGCGGCGTTGCCCTTGACGGCGAGAAGCGGCGGCGGGTTGTCCATGCGCCGCAGCATGGGTGGATACTCCGCCTCGCCGATGCCGACGAAGCGAGCGTTGAATTTTTTGGCGGTTTCGATTTCCTGTTCGGCCTGGGCGGCGGATGGAATCCGCACGCTGCGCATCGCGCCGCCGCTGAGCGTTAGCTCTGGCAACATCTCGATGGCGTTTTCGGCCGAGCCGAAGCGGTTGACGAGATCGCGAAACGAGGCCGGTCCGACATTGGGCGTGCGGATCAGGCGCAGCCAGGCGATGCGCTGCCGGTCGCTGAGGCGCGGCGCTGCGGCGCTGCCGTCGTTCACGCTTTCGCTCCGATCCGCGACTCGGTGCCGGCAATCAGCCGCGAAATGTTGGTCCTGTGCGTGATGAAGACAATGACCGTCAGGATGGCGAATAGAATGGCGAAATCCACATAGCCCATCACGGTTAGCGCAACCGGAACCGCAACCGCGGCGGTCAGTGCGGCGAGCGACGAATAGCGAAACAGCAGCGCCATCGCCAGCCAGACGGCCAAGAAGACCAGCGCTGCGTGCCAGAGCAGACCGGCGAGAACGCCGATATAGGTGGCGACCCCCTTGCCGCCCTTGAAGCCGAGCCAGACCGGGAAAACATGGCCGAGGAACGCCCCGAGCCCAGCCGCCATCGCGAATTCCGTCCCATGGATGCCGGCGATCAGCACGGCGGCCGTGCCTTTCAGCATGTCGGCGATCAGCGTGGCGGCGGCCAGCCCTTTGTTGCCGGTCCGGAGCACGTTGGTAGCCCCGATATTGCCGGAGCCGATCTTGCGAACGTCGCCGAGGCCGGCGAGGCGTGTGAGGACGAGGCCGAAGGGAATCGAGCCGAGGAGGTAGGCGCCTGCGAGCATCGCGAGGTAGAAGGGCCAGACGTCCGCCCATGAGATCGGATTCGGCAATGAGGACCCCTGTGGCCGATGCGTGGCGATCAGTCACACACGTGTGTCAGGCTCGCAAGACAACCGTTGCCGCGTGGACGAT
>JBGTLX010000381.1:0-13436 GCA_041743855.1 Rhizobiaceae bacterium
TTGACCTGGACTTCGCGCGCGATTGCTTTGGCCTGCTCGTCCCAGCGCGGTGCGCCGACCGACGAAAGCGCCTCCCATGTCACCCGCGCCATGGCGTGGTTCGCGAGGCCGGGGCGCGATTTCGTCACCCAATGGCGCTCAACCCGGCAGCCGGTCATCCTGGCCGCGGCTTCCGCATTGGCATCCAGGACAGCCGCCACCCGCTCGCCCATCGCGATCGTCGGCACGCGTATCATGTACTGGATCTCGGCAAGGCCGGCCGGCAGATTGTCGGCGGTGGCCTGGCCGGCGGTCAGGATCGCCTCGCTCATCGACCAGCCGCCCTGATAGGTCAGCATGGAATCGCGCAACGCCTTCGATGTCATATACATCAGCATAAGCGCGTCGTTGGCGCCCGGCGCGCGCACCGCCGAGTGCGCCTGCGGAATCGGCGCGGCGTCGCCCATGGTCCAGGCCTCGGGCTTGTCGCAGATGAAGCGGTAGATCATCCCGTAAGCCGCGCCGCAATGCGTGTCCCAGCGCACCGTGTTGCACATAGGCAGCATGTAGAAGGGATGGAACGAGATCATCGCGTCGAGGCCGTCATAATAGCCCTTCGCCGCGTGAATCGGCTTTGAGCCGCGCACCTTTTCCGCCGGTTCGCCGGTGAACCGCAGCGTACCCTTGATGCCGTGGCGCTCCATTGCCGCTTTGGTCGCGAGAAGGCCGCCGAACGAACCCATGCCAAGCCCGGAATGCGGATCGGTATGGCCGCCGGCATGTTCGTTCAGGCCCGGGCGAGGTCGCTTGACCGTCGCGGCGTCCTGGCAATTGCCGGGCACGGCGTCATACTCGGCATACATGCCGATGGTCGGACCGGCCCCGTTCGACCAATGCGCGCAAAAGGCGGTTGGCATTCCGCCGGAGCCGGTCTCGACCAAAAACCCTTCCTGTCTCAGGCGGTCGACATACCAGGCCGCCGATTCATATTCGCGCCAGGCTGTCTCGCCGAGATCGAAGATATGCCGCGTCCATGTCGAAAGCTCGCCGGCCCGTGCGTCGACGACGGCTCGCGCGGTCTGCGAAGCTTGCTCAGGCATTGTGTTCCTCCGCCAATTCAATAAAGCAGTGAAAAGGCGGCGCAAAAAGTGATATATTTTGCCGTTTCCGACAAATCTTTCTCACCTATGGAGCCATCATGCGCGTTCCGTCCATCCAGGCGCTTCGGGCGCTGGACAGTTTCGCCCGACACGGCGCCGTATGGCGCGCCGCCGACGAACTCAATTTGACGCGTAGCGCGGTCAGCCATCAGCTACGCCTTCTGGAGCGCGATCTGGGCTTCGACCTGCTTGAGCGCATCGGCAAGGGGGTAGCCTTGACGGTGCGCGGCAAGCGCTACGCCAACGACGTGCGCAAGGCGCTGACCATGCTGGGCGACGCCGGCATGCAGCACGGCCAGCGCGGACTGGTCGGCTCGCTGGCGATCAGTTGCACGCCGGGCTTCGCGTCGCTCTGGCTGTGCACCCATATCGGCGATTTCCAGGCGCTCTATCCCGACATCGCGCTGCGCATCATGACGCCGCGAAAGCTCGACGATGTCAGCGACGCCAACGCCGACGCGTTCATCGCCTTCGGCGATGGCAACTGGCCGAACCTTGCCGTCGAGTTGCTGTGCGAGGTCGAGTTCACGCCGCTGTGCAGCCCGGTCCTCTTGAACAAGCTCGGCGGCCTCTCGGAGCCGTCCGACGTTCTGCGCGCGCCGCTTCTGCATCTGGGGGACGCCGAGGACTGGACCCGCTGGATGGCGCTGACGCGTGTCATAAATCCAAATCCAGAGAGCGGCATCGTGTTTTCAGACATGAACCTGGTCTTTGCGGCCGCGAGCGCGGGGCAGGGCATCGCCATGGGCGACGAGCTGACCTGCCGCACCGCAATGCGCGAGGGACAACTCGTGCGCCCCTTCGACACGGCGATCAAATCGACGCGATCCTACTTCCTGGTGATGGAGCATTCGCGTTCGGAACAGCCTTTGCTCAATGCTTTTGCACGATGGCTGAAGTCGCGCCTCATCGAAGCCGAGGCAGTCGCGCGCAACGCCTACGACTGACCTTTCGCGCACCTCCGATGGGGTGAATAAAATTTGTCGGCAGCACGAAAATAAATCTGTTGCCCCAGCGGCGTTGCGTGCCTACGATTTTGATCAAAGGGCGCGCAAAATGCTTCAGAATGCCGGCGCGGCGGAAATCAAGGCGGTTGGGATCGGCAAGAGCTTCGGCTCGTTCCGGGCGCTGAACGATCTGTCGCTCGATATTGGCCGGGGCGAATTCCTGACGCTGCTTGGCCCTTCCGGCTCAGGCAAGACGACTTTCCTGATGATCCTGGCGGGTTTCATCCAGCCCAGCGAGGGACGGTTGTTCAGCGACGGGATCGACATAACCAAACGTCCCGCCGAGGAGCGTTCCTCCGGCATGGTTTTCCAAGGGTATGCGCTCTTTCCGCATATGACGGTGGAATCCAACATAGCCTTCCCTTTGCGGGTGCGGAAGAAATCCGGGGCCGAAATCAAACGCCGCGTGGCGGAGATGATCGAACGCGTCGGACTGAAGGGTCACGAGACCAAGCTGCCAAGCCAATTGTCCGGCGGACAGCAGCAACGCGTCGCCCTGGCGCGCGCCCTTGTGTTCGAGCCCGGCGTCCTTTTGCTCGACGAACCGTTCTCGGCGCTGGACAAGGGTCTGCGCGGGCAGATGCAGGCCGAGATGAAGCGCCTCCACCAGGAAACCGGCACGACGTTCGTGTTCGTGACGCATGACCAGAGCGAAGCGCTGGCGCTGTCTTCGCGGGTCGCGATCTTCAATCATGGTGAGTTGCTGCAGGTCGGCGCGCCGCAGGAGGTTTACGATCGGCCGGCCAGCCGGTTCGTGGCCGAGTTCCTGGGCGAGATCAACATGCTGCCGCTGAGCGGTGTCAGTCAGGCGAATGGCGTGGCTACCGGGTTGTGCGACGAGCGCCAGATCCGGCTGCCTTCGGGCAACTCCAACGTCGCGGACGATGCAGTGCTGGCGATCCGGCCCGAATACATGTCGATCGCCCGCGAGGCGACGGCAGGCAACAGCATCTCGGCGACGGCCACTTCGTCGACCTATCTAGGCGCCGCCACGCGACTGGAACTCGCCACGCGCCAAGGCGCAAAGGTGACGGTCTCGGTGCCGAACGAGGTCGCCGCGGCCGCACTTGGAGATGGCAATGCGGTCTGGCTCACCTGGCCGGCCGACAAGGGTTTTTTACTTCCCGGCAGAAGTTGAACGCCGGACCACAACAACCAAACCAAAGGGGAATGTCATGAACGCAATTCGCAACGAAACGTCCAAAAAAGGCGTGATCAGCCGCCGCAGCTTCACCCAGATGGCAGTAGCGCTGCTGGCCGGCGCGACGGCTCTGAAACCCTCGCGTCTGCTGGCTCAGGCCAAGCAACTGGTGCTGGTCAATTGGGGCGGCGACGCGATCACCGCCTATGATGCCGCTTACGGCCAGGCCTTTGCCAAGGACACCGGCATCGAAGTCAAGATGGATGGCTCCGGTCCCACCGAAGGCGCGATTGCAGCCCAGTTCAAGAGCGGCAGCCCGACCTGGGATCTGGTCGACGCCGATCCGTTTTCAGCTATCGCTCTCGGCAAGCAGGGGATGCTGGAGCCGATCGACTACACCATCGTCGACAAGACCAAATTCCGCGAAGGTTTTGGCTGGGAACACGCCGCCTCGACCTATTTCTTCTCCTACATCATCGCCTACGACTCGTCGAAGTTCGGTGACAAGGTTCCGACCGGCATGAAGGATTTCTTCGATGTCGAGAAATTCCCCGGCAAGCGCTCGCTCTACAAATGGGGAGCGGGCATGTGGGAAGCGGCCTTGATTGCCGATGGCGTGGAGAAGGACAAGCTCTATCCGCTCGATCTCAAGCGCGCGCATGACAAGATCGCCGCGTTTAAGGACAATGTCGTGGCGTATTGGGGCGGCGGCGCCGAGAGCCAGAGCGTCCTGCTCGACGGCGAAGCCTCAATGGCCCTGATCTGGTCGACCCGCGCTTCGCTGATCGAGAAGGATTCCGGCGGCACGATCAAATTCATCTGGGACGACGGCATCATCTCTCCCGGCGCGCTGGCGGTGCTGAAGGGCAATCCCGGCGGCAAGGAAGCGGCGATGAAGTTTATCGCCAGCACGCAGGATCCGGAAAAGCAGTTGATCATGTTCGAAAAGCTTGGCCAGGGTCCGGCCAATCCGGCCACCGATGCGCTCATTCCCGCCGACCAGAAGCGCATCAATCCCGTGGATCCCGAGAACATGGCCAAGCAGGTCGCGATGGACATGGACTGGTATGCCGAGAACTACGGACCGGCGCTCGACGAGTACACGAAGATTATTTCGGCCTGAGCCTGTTCCGAATGGGACGGCTTTCGACATGGACTGGCGCGGCGCTTTTGATGGCGCCGCTGCTCGTCTTTTTGGCCTTGGCCTATGTCTGGCCGTTTCTCGGAGTCGTCCGCTGGAGCGTTACTTTGCCCGAGCCCGGTCTCGGGCAGTATGGCGTCCTGCTGACCGATCCGCTGGTCCAGTCGGTCTTTGTCCGGACCCTGCGCATCTGCGCGGTCGTGACATTCGCTTCGGTCATCGGCGCATATGCGATCGCAGTGGTCTGGGTGCGCGGAACCCCCAATCAACGGCTGGTCGCAGAATTCTGCATCCTCGTACCGTTCTGGATTTCGGTGCTGACACGCGCCTTTGGCTGGGTCGCGCTCCTGTCCAACCGCGGGCTGATCAACACATGGCTGCAGTCGATCGGGTTTATTTCTGAACCGCTGGCGCTGGTGCGCAACGAATTCGGCGTCATCGTCGGCATGACGCATTTCCTGATCCCGTTCGCCGTTTTTCCGCTGGCTTCGGCCATGCGCAGCGTCGATGAACGCGTGCTGCTTGCCGCGCGCGGCCTTGGGGCCAGCCGAACCCGGATATTCTGGACGGTCTTCGTGCCGATGACGGCTTCGGGTATCATCGGCGCGGCGCTCATCGTCTTCGTCTTCGCGCTCGGTTTCTTCGTCACCCCGGCCATCCTCGGCGGCGGGCGCAGCGTCATGGTGGCCGAACTGATCTATCTGCGCATATTCCAAAGCCCGGACTGGGGCCTGGGGGCCGCCATCAGCGTCGTGCTGGTGCTGATCGTCGGCGTACTGATGGGGGCGCTGTTTCGCTACATCCGCCCAAGGCAGATGATCTGATGAGCAACTATCGGCCCGGACCGGCTTCGCTTTTGGCCGCACTGCTGGTCGCGGTTTTTCTGTTGATGCCGCTGCTGGCCGTTATTCCGGTTTCGCTGACGCCGACCCGCATGTTGGCCATGCCCTCCGGCGAGTTGTCGCTTCGGCATTACAGGGCTCTGATCGAAGATCCTCGGTGGCTGGAAGGCATCCTGCTCAGCATCCGGATCGGGTTGGTCAGCGGCATCCTGTCCACTGCCATGGCGCTGGCCTTCAGTCTCGGGGTCTGGATGTTCCAGCCGCGTTTTACCGCGCTGCTGGTCGGCTTCGTGCTTTTGCCGATGGTCGTGCCGCCCGTGGTATCAGCAATTACGCTCTATTTTCTGCTCACGTCCCTTTCCGGCGTGAACTCCTGGTTCGGCTACGACACCTGGGCGGGTGTCGCCATGGCGCATTCGGTCATGACCGCGCCCTTCGCTGTCGTTCTCATCCTGGTGTCGCTTAGCCAGGTCGACCGCCGCATCGACCTTGCAGCCCGGGGCCTTGGCGCCGGCGTCTGGGAGCGCGCCACCAAAATCATTATCCCGAACATAAAATTCGGCATCGGGACGGCGGCGCTGCTGTCGTTCATTCTGTCCTGGGAAGAAATCGGCGTGACGCTTTTCATAACCAGCGTCAATGCGATCACGCTGCCGCGGCTGATGTGGATGGGCCTGCGCGACAACATCGACCCGTCGATCGCCGCGATTTCCGTGATCCTGATCCTGATCACCGTAACGGTTCTGATCGTGCGAACTCTCGTGCAGCGCCGTCTGACGCAGGCAACTCCTGCAGGCTAGGCGGATGTGCTTTCGGGAGCAGCGGCCGATCGTTTGAAGATTATGGTCACGCGCGTGCCATGCTCGGGGCTGGAGTCGACATCGAACTCCGCCTTGGCGTTTTCGCGCAGGGATTGAGCGATCAATGCACCGAGCTTGCCGCGCTTCGGCCATATCTCGCCATCCGGCAACCCCACGCCGTCATCTGCCACAACGACGCGGCAGCCATCTCCGTCGACCACGCTGTGAAGCGTGATCGTGCCGCCCTCGCGGCCAACGAAGGCATGCTTGAGGGCGTTGGTCAGCAACTCGTTGACGACCAGCCCGGTCGGCATTGCGACGTTGATGGACACCGGATAGGTGTCGACTTTCATATCCAGACGGATGCCTTCGACCGCGTGCGACGACATGACAGCGGAGGCGATTTGACTGAGATAAACTCCAAGATCGATCTCGTCCTTGTGTTCGTCGTCGGAAAGAGCCCGGTACAGCATGGCCAGAGAATCGACGCGGCCGGCCAGCCTTTCGAACGATTTTACGCTGGGCGCGCTGGCGTTCCTGGTTTCAAGACGGATCAGGGCGGTAATCATCTGAAGGTTATTCTTGACCCGATGCTGAAGTTCGCGAAGCAGCGTGTCTTTGTCCCTGATCCGGTTTTCCAGCGCCTCGCGATCCACCTGTTCGTGTGAGGTGACGTCGACCAGCGCGACAAGCCGGAAACAGGGTGTGCCATCGTCGTTCTCGATGGTGTTCGAATACACGTCGACCAAAGCAGATTCCAAACCAGGCCGTTGCGTCCGGAATGTGCCCACGCGATCAGTGTCCTCGACGATCGCCTCGCTGAGTGGCCGTTTCTCATTTTCGCCGAGACTTTCTCCGCGTAAAGCGTTCCAGTCCTGGTTTTCGAGGTCCGCCGCGGCCAATCCGGATAACTTCTCGAATTCCGGGTTTGCATAGACGATGCGCTCAGACCCCGAAAGTTCGGCGACGGCGATGGCAATGGGAACCTGGTCAAGGAATCTTTTGAACTGCTCGCTTTCAAGCGCGTCGGCGAGGTCGGGCGTTTCGAGCAGGTTTTCAACTTGCTCGGACTTTTCGTCGTCGGATTTCATTGTTGGCTTTCGTGTCGGTCCCTGAACAGCTTGTTAGCAAGGATGCCCGGCTGTGACTATAGGAATGAGCCTGGTCCAAGTGGGCCTCAGACCATGGCGGGTCGCAACTGCATGGATTTGCGAAGCAGCAGGAGCATGATCGACACATTCAAGAGGTTCCAGGCGATGCCATTGAGGAAGGCAGCGGCATAAGAGCCCGTCAGGTCGTAGATCCATCCCGACATCCAGCCGCCGAGCGCCATACCGATGATCGTCGACATGATGACGATGCCGACCCGCTGGCCGGCTTCGGCGGCTGGCATATATTCGCGCACGATAATCGCGTAGCAGGGCACGATGCCGCCTTGCGACAGGCCGAAGACCAGCGACACGACATAGAGTGAGGCGAGGCCGTCGAACGGTATGTAGAAGAGCAGCGACAGGCCCTGCAGAACCGAACCGATGAGCAGGGTGCGGATGCCGCCGATGCGGTCGGCAAGAAAGCCCGAGGCTACCCGGCTGACGATGCCACCGGCAAGCATGAGGGACAGCATCTCGGTTCCACGCGCGACCCCAAAACCCAGATCCATGCAATAGGCGACGATGTGCACTTGCGGCATGGACATAGCGACGCAGCAGCCAAGGCCGGCGACGATCAGCATCGCCTGCAGCACGCGCGGCGACACGGAAATCGGTCGCACCGCATGGATGCCGGTTCGATTCTCACCGCTTGCCGAGGTTGCGACGGGTAATCGACGCCGCAGTAGAAACAGCAGCGGCACCATGGTGACCAGGCAGATGAGGCCGATGCCTGTGTAGGTGGCGCGCCAACCTGCCGAGACCAGAAACTCCTGCATTCCCAACGGCCAGAGCGCGCCGGCGATGTAGTTTCCGCTGGCCGCCGCCACGACCGCGACGCCCCTGCGACGCAAAAACCAATGCGAGAGATCGGCAATCAGCGGCCCGAAGGTCGCGGATGATCCGATGCCGATCAGCAACCCCTGGACCACAGTGAACTGGACGATCGACGTCGTCATTGCCGCGAGGATGAAGCCGGCCGCCATCATCAGCCCGGCCCCAAGCGCGGGAAGCACGAAGCCCATGCGGTCGATGGCCCGGCCGATCACGACATTGCCCAGCGCAAAACCGATCATGGTTGCCGTGTAGGGCAGGGATGCGTCGGCGCGATCGACGCCGAATTCTACTTGCACGGCCGGCAACACGACAACCACCGCCCACATGCCGACGCCGCCGATCGTTGCAAGCAGCACCGACACAGCCAACCGAAACCATGAATATGAACTGTCCACGCCGCTTACGGGGCCAGGAAAATCGATCTGGGTCACATGTTTCCTTGTTCGCGGCCCTTCGGCCGGTTGAAGTCGGCACTATCGGCATTGTCGCCCGGCCGGGCAGCGCCACCAGCGTCTATCGGTGGTTCCACGATGCAATTTGAGCTGCCCAGGTCTCGGCGATGGCGACGATGGCGGCGTTGATCGGGCCGCTCGGCAGCGTCGGCATGATCGAGGCGTCGACGACGAAGACATTGTCGAAGCCGTTGAGCCTAAGGTCGGGATCGACGACGGCGTCGGCGTCCGTTCCCATCCTGCAGGACCCGGCGGGGTGGTGATGAGTGGACGCCGCGCGGGCTATAAAGGCATCGACCTCGGCCTCCAATTGGACCCTTAGTCCGGGCTGGACCTCCACGTCTCGCCATTCGTCCAGCGCAGGATGACTGCCCACCTGTCGAGCAACCCGCAAGGCTTTGCGAAAGAGCACGCGGTCATGTTCAGTTTCCAGATAATGCGGGTCTATGACCGGCATGCCGCTGCGTCCGGGCCCGCTTGGCTTGATCGAGCCGCGACTGGTCGGACGCGTGACGCCGCACAGGATGGTGAAGGCAGAGCCGTAGGCCGGCGCGCTCAGCCCTTCTGTTACAGAGGGAGCAACGACGCAGGCAAGCACGATGTCCGGGCTGCCGGTCGCGCAGGCCAGATCGGCGCTGTTCAGATACATCAGCGATTCGGAATGCTGGAGGCGCGACGGCGGAACCGGCTTGTTCGAACGGTAGACATTGCCGAGCGCCAGCAGATGGTCCTGAAGGTTGCGGCCCACCTCGCGCCTTTCGAACAGGCATCGGATGCCCGCCTCTTTTAGCACCACGGGGTCGCCGATGCCTGAGCGCATGAGGATCAGCGGCGTCGAGACCGCGCCGGCGCAGAGCACGATACGGTCTGCCGAAAGTGTCTGCGTTACGCCGTCGTGAACGATGACGAGACCGGTCGCGCGGGAGTTGTCCAGCAGGAGATGCTCGACCTCGCAGCCGGTCAGAAGCTTGAGGTTGGGGCGCTCCAGCACGTCTGGCGTGAGGTAGGCGTCGGCGACGCTGAGGCGCTTGCCGTGCCTGATGTTCAGCGAATTGGGCGTGGTTCCGAGGAGTTCGCCGCTGTTGTGGTCTGGCAAGGCAGGCACGCCCAGTGCCAGGCCGGCCTCGATGTAGGCGCGCACCACCGGGCTGACCTCGTCGTCGGGCAAATAGACGTCTAGCGGGCCGGAACTGCCGCGTGTCGGCGACGCAAAGGCGGTGAAAGCCTCGCTGCGCATGAAGCTCGGCAGCAGGCCGCGCCAGGACCAGCGCTCGCCGCCAGCCGCTTCCCACGGATCGAAATCCGTCCGGTGGCCGCGAACATAAGCCATGGCGTGCAGGCAACTCGAGCCGCCGACGATACGGCCGCGGGGCCACTCATGGACGCGGTGTGCGGTAAAGGGCTGCGGCACCGTCCGGTAGGCCCAGTCGTAGGCGCGGCCTTGCAGGGCAGGCCATTTCAGCGGGTCTGCGATATCCGGGTCGGAGGGCATCGAGCCTGCCTCGATGAGGCCGACGCGGCAGGCGAGATCTTCGCTCAGGCGGCTAGCGACGACCGAACCGGCCGAGCCCGCGCCGACGACCAGCACGTCGTGGTGGGTCGTCAACATCCAGTTCTTAGCGAGCGGAAGGGCCAGCGCGCGGCGTAGACGTCGATCATGCGGCAAAGGCGCCGGAATTGGAGCGTTCGGTGATCTGTTTTTGAACGGAGAGAAGGTGGGCGCGCATCGCGGCTTCGGCTGCTTCCGGATCGCGCTGCGCAATCGCCTCGGCAATCAGCCGGTGCTCGCCGTCGCGCTGGGCAATGCGTTTGGGGCAGTTGGGCGAGGCGGTGCGCGCGATCTTCATGCGGGAATCGACGCCAACCTGGCGCAGCATCTTGTAAAACTCGCCGGCGAGATGATTGCGGGCAGCGCCGACGATGGCGAGGTGAAAGCTGAAATCGACCGCGCCGGACGAGGCGTTTTCCGGCGTCGTGGCGGCATCCATGATGCGCGCGATTTCCATGGCCGAAGCGCGCAGCGACGCCAGCCGCGCCAGGCCGGGTTCCATCAAAAGCCGCAGTTCGAGTACTTCGAGCGGGTTTGTGACCCGCGCCAGTTCCTCGCCATATCTGGGCAGGGCGGTGGCCGACCGCTTGGCCCGCACCGGTTTCAAATCTCCCGTATGACGCAGCACGCCGAGCGCCTTGCGGAGTTGGTGGCGCTTGACGTTCAACTGATCGGCGAGATCGCGCTCCGAGGGAAGCCTGCCGTCGCTCTCCTGAATCCGCCGCACGGCGACGACGATCCCGTCAAGGTCCGACACCACGAACTTCGGCTCGAATGCGCTCAAAACCAAATCTCCTGCCTGGCCGCCGGTTTGCCGACGACCTCCGGTGGCTGCAGTCATGCAACTGTTCAACCAATCCAACCAATCTACAATGTTGAACGGTGGTTGACAATATAAGTTGCCCGATGGTTGACTAAGCCGGTTGAGTGCTTCGTCCAGGCTGCCGCGTTGCGGCAAAGTCGCCTGTTGCAGAGGATTGCCGATGCCGGTTGGGGAAACCGTTGACTATGTCATCGTCGGGGCCGGCTCGGCCGGCTGCGTGCTGGCAAACCGGCTCAGCGAAGACCCCGGCGTGTCGGTCCTGCTCTTGGAGGCGGGTGACTGGGACCGCGATCCGATGATCCACATTCCGCTCGGATGGGGCAAGATCCTGACCGAGCGCCGCCACGACTGGATGTATTTCTGCGAACCCGAGGTCAATGTCGGCGGCCGCAAGGTCGAGTGCGCGCGCGGCAAGGTGATCGGCGGTTCGTCGTCGACCAACGCCATGGCCTATGTTCGTGGCAATCGCGGCGACTACGATCGTTGGGCGGCAAGCGGCCTGACAGACTGGTCGTTCGAACATGTGCTGCCCTATTTCAGGAAGCAGGAGCGCTGGGAGGGCGGGGCCAACGCCTATCGCGGGGGCGACGGGCCGGTGAACACGCAGTTCTGCCGCTACAAAGACGGCCTGATCGATGCTTTCGCGGCTGCGAGCCGGGACGCCGGCTATCCGCAGACGGATGATTACAACGGCGCGGTACAGGAAGGTTTCGGCCGCTTGCAGATGACGATCGAGAATGGCCGCCGCTGTTCAACCGCGACGGCCTATCTGCGGCCGGCCCTGCGCCGCCGCAACGTGACCGTGCTGACCGGCGCGATGGCGACCAGCATTGTGCTCAAGGACGGGCGCGCCGTGGGCGTCACCTATCTCAAGAACGGCACTGCGCAAACCGCATCCGTGCGCCACGAGGTTCTGCTTGCCGGTGGTGTTATTAACACGCCGCAACTGCTGATGCTCTCGGGTATCGGCGATGGCGGCGAACTGGCCACCCACGGCATCCGGCAGAAGGTCGACCTGCCCGGCGTGGGCAAGAATTTGCAGGACCATGTCTCCGTCATCCTGATGTACCGGCGCAAGCAGCCGGGCCCCTTCCTCAAGATGATGCGGGCAGACCGGATCGGCCTCGATTTCGTCAAGACCTACCTGACCGGAAGAGGCTTTTCCGGCGATGTGCCGGGTGGCGTCGTCGCGTTCCTCAAGAGCGACGAAAGCCGGCCATTGCCTGACGTACAACTTCTGTTCACAGCGGCGCCGCTTGCGGCATGGCCCTATATGCAGCCCTTCAAAGCGCCATTCGCCGATGGCTTTGCGACGCGAATCGTCGGCATCCAGCCAAAAAGCCGCGGCAGCGTGAAACTGGCCTCCTCAGATCCGCTGGTGGCCCCGCTGATCCACCAGAATTTCCTGTCGTCGGCGCGTGACTGGCAATCTTTGCGCGCCGGCTTCCGCGTGGCGCGCAACCTTGCGGCGCAGCCGTCGATGGCGCCCTTCGTCGCGGCGGAGTTCTTTCCCGGCCCGTCCTGTCAGAGCGACGACGAGATCGACGAGCACATCCGCAAGACGTCGATCACGGTGCATCATCCGGCGGGCACCTGCCGGATGGGCGCCGACAGCCAATCGGTGGTGGATCCGCAATTGCGCGTGCGCGGGGTCGACGGGCTGCGCGTCGTCGACGCCTCGGTGATGCCCGATCTCGTCTGCGGCAACATCAACGCGGCGGTCATCATGATCGCCGAGAAGGCGTCGGATCTTATCCGCGGCCGTGCCGCGCAGGCCGCGGCAGCATGACATATGCCGCACGAAATTTAACCAAATCGATTGGTTGAGATCGATTTGATTTGGTCGTGCTGTGATAGGCTATGTCCAATATGAGTTTCCAATCGCGGCGGCAACATTTCTGGCTGATTTTCAGCAAATAGGCCGCATTTTTGTGCATTCGCCTGTGCAGACGCGCTGTGCGAGAACTCAACCAAAAACTTTCCGATTTCCAAATTTTAAGATTGTCGAGCAAAACCAATCCGAATACGGTTGAGTTGGTCAAGCGACGATTTCGAGATGAGAGGTGTCCGACATGAACATCGCGCGTCCTGTTAATGAGACCGTCACCAACAAGAAAGCGGCGTTGAAAGGCCTTTACGACGCGCTCTACGAAAAGAACATGTTTCCGTTCTGGGCGACGTCCGAAGGGGTCAATCATGACGAGATCAAGCAACTCATGGCCACCTCTAAGGCGGTGCCCTTCGTCTGGTCCTATTCGGATATCGAGCCGCTGCTGCAGCGCGCTGCCGAACTCGTCACCATGGACGACAGCGAGCGCAGATCGCTCATCCTGGTCAATCCGGGTCTGGCGCCCAAGCGCGCTTCTGTCAGCACGATGTACACGGCCTACCGACTGAACGATCCCGACGAAATCATGCCGCCGCACAGGCATTCGCCGAGCGCCATCCGCTTCGGACTGACCGGCAAGGGCAATTTCACCGGCGTCGAAGGCGAGGACGTGGTGTTCGGCCCCGGCGACATGGTGCTGACGCCCAATGACGCCTGGCACAATCATGG
>JBGTLX010000382.1:0-2912 GCA_041743855.1 Rhizobiaceae bacterium
AAACCAAGGTCACTGCAGACCCGCAAGGATGATGGGATGCCCGCGGCGACGCGGGCGGGCCGTCTGCCTATCCGTCACCGTCAGCCGGACTGCCGGCGACGATCAAAAACGTCATAATGTGCGGCACGCTCGTCGAAGCGCGACAAGACGGCGCGGGCCTCAGCTGGAACATGGGCGATTTCGTGGTCCTCTCCGGCGAACGCCTTCACCGCGGCTAGGTCGTCGAACCACATGATCGTGACGAACTCAACTTGATCGCCAAGATTGCGGCGCATCATGTCGATGTTGCGAAAACCGGCGATCGATCTTGCCTCGATACGGGGGATCACCTTCGAACGCAGAATATCCTCGTATGCAGGCGCGTTGCCCTTCGTCGTCCAACCCCGCCAAATCCTGCAAATCATCGCCATCTCCCCGCTGGGCCGGATGCCTACCCAGACGATTGCATGTAGCACCCTGCTGAGGAGGTTTTCTCGATCGGCGAAGTGGCAGACCAATGCGGCTTCAACAGCCAACGACAGTTTGCCGCCATGTTCAAGCGGGTATTCGGCACCAGCCCCGCACGTTTCCGGCGAGAACATTGATCATGTCGGGCTCCGACATCGGTTAATTTGCGCGGGACGGCGGTCGATTGCGGATCGTGGCGCAAGCAACACGTACAGCGGGTCGTATCCTCAGGCTCAGCGTTTCAGAATCAGCCAGGCGTCCGATCGACGGCGGCAGACGAACGTTGGAGAATTTTCATGCGATCGACCCGGATGTTCTTGGCTGCACTGCTGTCGACGGCGCTCGCGGCGCCGGCTTGTGCACCGCGAGGTGACGGCCCGGAAATCGCGTCGCGGGAAAGCGCATCGCAAAGTGTTTCCGAGATGACCGCGTTGCAGACGACGTCGGCGCGAGAATCCGGGCGGGCGGCCTACACGCCCGGCAACGGCGTCACGTTCAAGGCAAGCGACAACGTTTTCGTGAAGAGCGCGCTCGCGATCGACTTCGCCTACCGCAACGCCACCGTGACGCTGCCGCTCTATCGCGGCCTTAGTCCACGCGGCGAGGACGTTTTCTACATCATCACCGACGCTTCCGATTTTGAGGTCGCGCGGCGGATGGGCATCAATTACGCGCCCAAGATGGCGAAGGCCGCCGGCACCCCGGGCGCGCAGGCGGTGACGCTCACGAACGGCGTGATGCAGTTCCGGGGCAACGTCGATTTCGCGCCGGTCTACCAAGTGACGCCGGGTGATGCCCCGACCTATTTCCCGCCCAAGTCGTTCAGGCCCGGCGCGGTCGGCGACGCGCAATGGTCGTCGATGGCGGTGCTGCCGAGCGGCAATGTGCTCAACGTCCAGATGGTGCAGAATGCGAGCGGCGGCCACGACCGTCTGAAAGCGATCGACCTGAGGCGGCGGACCGCGACCTTGTCGCTGCTCGACGGCGTCCATGACGGCAAGCAATATTATTACCACCTCGTCACCGACGTTTCCGCCGACCTGCCAGCCGTGCTCGAAAAAGGCGTGTTCACGCCGCGCCTGGCGATGGTCCCCGGCTTTGGACAGTCTCGGCCCGGCGACAATTCCGCGCTGCTGGGTTTCTCGCCGGTGCTCAACGGCAACACCGAAATGGGATCGGGCCGGGATCAGGGTTTTTCCACTTCGCTTCGCAATGGCGGCATTGACCCGATCAACATATTTCCGATCCCGCCGCGCAACTCAGACCGATCGCGCAACAACAATTACAGCCCGCTGTGGGATGCTCACGTCAGCATGTGGACTCCGGCCGCGGTGCAATCGGGTCGGGTCAAGCGCATCCACTCGCTCGAAGAGCTGGCAGGTCTCATCAGGGCCGGAATGATGACCGACGCGATGATCAACCCGCCGGGCGCGGCCAACTCCTATGTCGGCGGCCTGCGCTCGACCCGTGCGATCATCAACTGTCCCGTGATTGCGCAGCCCGATTTGCCGCCGCGCTGATCCGCGCGCTTCCGGCGGCGAGGCTGCACGAGAGACTCCAAGTCCAGCCGATCAGACTAGCTGGATCCCGGGAAGGATGAAGGAAGCTCCCCATGCTGCCCCAAGATGAACTCGCATCGGAAACGCAGACCCAATCGCGGAGGCGAAGGCGATGGCTCGTCGGCGCCGCCGCGATGCTCGGCGGGTCATCGTGAACTCTCACCAGGAGCTGACAATGGCCGGGGAATACAGGCCGGAAGCCAAGGACATGAGGGGGCAGAAGCTGCCTTTTCCGGCCAGCCAGTCGGACATGAAGCAGCAGCCCGACAGCGACCTGTCCAACTACCGGCCGGCGGGCAAGCTCGACGGCAAGGTCGCGCTCATCACCGGCGCGGATTCCGGCATCGGGCGCGCGGTTGCGATCGCGTTTGCGATGGAGGGGGCGAGCGTCGCCATCCTCTACAACGAGAATGACAATGACGCGGAGACGACGAAGGCGGTGATCGAGGAGAAGGGGGGCGACTGTCTGCTGCTGCG
The DNA here is from genome assembly GCA_041743855.1 of Rhizobiaceae bacterium. Classification (GTDB taxonomy): domain Bacteria; phylum Pseudomonadota; class Alphaproteobacteria; order Rhizobiales; family Rhizobiaceae; genus JBGTLX01. Next base: position 2,484 of record JBGTLX010000382.1, read on the forward strand.
CCGTGACGTGACGAAAACGGCGGACTGCGAGGCGGCAGTCGAGGAGACGGTCGACCGTTTTGGCAAGCTAGACATCCTGGTCAATAACGCCGCCTTCCAGATGGCGCAGAAGCGCTTCGAAGACCTTACCGAGGAGCAGTTTCGCCGCACGCTCGAGACGAACATCCTCGGTTGTTTCCGGATGATCAAGGCGGCGCTGCCGCACTTCGGCAAGGGCAGCGCGATCGTCAACACCGGCAGCATCGTCGGGCTGGTCGGCAACCCGATGCTGATCGACTATACGGCGTCCAAGGCCGCGATCCACGCGTTCACGAAAAGCCTGGCGATCCAATTCGGGCCGCGGGGCATCCGGGTCAACGCGGTCCTTCCCGGCCCGGTCTGGACGCCCGCCATTCCCGGCACGATGCCGATCGAGGAGGTCGAGAATTT
>JBGTLX010000383.1:0-2331 GCA_041743855.1 Rhizobiaceae bacterium
CGACCGTCGCGGTGCTGCCGGAAGCGCAGGAGGTCGACATCGACATCCGCCCCGACGACATCCGCATCGACACGATGCGCGCCTCGGGGTCGGGCGGCCAGCACGTCAACACCACCGATTCGGCGGTGCGCATCACCCATCTGCCGACCGGCATTATGGTGGTGCAGGCGGAAAAGTCGCAGCACCAGAACCGGGCCCGCGCCATGCAGATTTTGCGCGCGCGGCTCTATGACATGGAACGCTCGAAGGCCGACGAGGAGCGCTCCTCGTCGCGCAAGTCGCAGGTCGGCTCGGGCGACCGGTCGGAACGCATCCGCACTTACAACTTTCCGCAGGGGCGGCTGACCGACCACCGCATCAATTTGACGCTCTACAAGCTCGACCGGGTGATGATGGGCGAACTGGACGAGATCATCTCGGCGCTGATTTCCGACCACCAGTCGCGGCTGCTCGCCGATATCGGCGCGGATGGCTGACACTCTGCCCGGGACGCTCGGCCTGCTTTTGCGCGCGGCGAAGGAGCGGCTTGCAGCATCGGGCGTGGACAGTCCCGAACTCGACGCCAGGCTGATCGTCGAGCATTTTACCGGAACCGACCGCGCGCATGCAATTTCCATGCCGAACCGAGCCGTGGGGCAGGCCGTCGTGGCAGCGGTCGACGCAGCGCTGAAGCGCCGCCGGGCGGGCGAGCCGGTGCATCGCATTCTGGGCTTTCGCGAGTTCTACGGGCTGCGGCTGGCGCTGTCGGCCGAAACGCTCGAACCGCGGCCTGATACCGAGATTCTGGTCGATGCTCTGCTGCCGTTCATGCGCGAAACCGCTGCACAACAGGGCATATGCCGCGTGCTCGATCTCGGCACCGGCGCCGGCGCGATTGCGCTGGCAATCCTGGCCGAGGTCGAGAACGCCATTGCCGTCGGGTCGGACATTTCCGACGACGCTCTGGCGACGGCTGCACGGAATGCCGAGCAACTGGGGCTGGCAAGCCGCTTCACCGCGATCAAATCCGACTGGTTCGCAGAAATTTCGGGCTCGTATCATGCAATTGCCGCAAACCCTCCCTATATACCTACCCAAGAGCTTGAGAGCCTGCAGGCCGAAGTCAGGAATTTTGATCCTGCAAGGGCGCTCGATGGTGGACCGGACGGGCTCGACCCGTACCGCATCATCGCGAGGGACGCCAGGAAGCATCTGGAGCAAGCGGGCAGGGTGGCCGTCGAGAGTGGCCACAAGCAGCGCCGCGATGTAACCGAATTGTTTTTGGAAAACGGATACAAACTCTTGGAAGCCCGCCGGGATTTGTCCGGAAACGACCGGGTTCTGGTCTTTAGACTTCTGGCGGATGCTTGAGGACGACCATAAATACCGCTTGCATTCCAGATGAATGCGGCTAGGGTCTAATGACCGGACGAGACGAAGCAGGCAGTGCCGTTACCCGATTCGGTTTCCAACGAAACAACTGCCTTCTTGCGGAAAGACGCCTGAGCTTCGTGCGGGGATCGTCCGGCAAGTGACCATGTAATCGGAATTGAATTAAAGGACGCCAACGCGTTTATGCGGGCTGTCACGAACAGAAACATCGAACGGCAGGCAGCTAAACGCTCCCCGTTCGCGAGATTTTTCAAACCCAAGAGAGTCGGATGAGGCCACAACAGCAGAACAGGCGCATGCGCGGTCGCAATAACAACAACAATAGTGGCGGCGGCAACAACAACAATAACAACAATCAGAACCGCAAGGGGCCGAACCCTCTGACGCGCAATTACGAGAGCAATGGGCCGGACGTCAAAATCCGCGGCTCGGCTCAGCAGGTCGCCGACAAATACACGCAGTTGGCCCGCGACTCGCACAGCTCGGGCGACCGGGTGATGGCGGAAAACTATTTGCAGCACGCGGAGCACTACAATCGCATCATAGCCGCTGCACAGGCGCAGATGCCGATCCAGCAGCAGAACAATCGCGAAGAGTCCGACGAAGACATGGACGAGGACCGCGAAGACTTCGACAACAATCAGGGAAATGTCGGGCAGGGCAACGCCAACAACGGCAACGGCAATTTCCAGCAGAGCAATGGCGGCGAGCGTTCCCAGCAGAACAATGGCGGGGCCGAGCGCATGCAGCCGGCCATGACACATGGAACAGGCCCGCAGCCGATCATCGAAGGCATGCCGGCGGAAGTCGCGCTCAATCCGGAAGCGGCAGGCGAAGGCGGCAGGGGCGATCGTGCTGCCCGCGCGCCAAACAACCCTGATGGCAACCCCAATGCCCCGGACGATGAAGGCGGCGAGCAGCAGCGTCGCCCACGCCGGCCCCGCAGGGGCGAGCGCGCCC
>JBGTLX010000384.1:0-3640 GCA_041743855.1 Rhizobiaceae bacterium
GTGGTGTCGGACCTGTGGTCCATCGTCTTTGCTTTCGGTCTGTACCCGTCTTGGTGCGTCCTTCGAGGCTCGCTTCGCTCGCACCTCAGGATGAGGGACGTAGCGCTATGCCCTCATCCAAGTTGGCCCTCGCTCGCCCTCAGATGAGGATGGCTGCCGCTGTTTTTCCAAATTCTGAGAAGCTGGTGTCTCAATCTGAGGACACTGCACCAACCTCCCTCATCCTGAGGTGCGAGCCCTCGCGTCCCGAAACGACCTGTCTCAGCTTTTGCAGGCGAGCCTCGAAGGACGCACCCAAATCAAACTACCCATGCTCCGCAAACCATGTGTCGAGAATCGCTTCCAGCGCCTCGACCAGCGGTTCGTCGTCCAGTTCCTCGATCACCGCCGCGACGAAGGCTTTCACCAAAAGACCGCGCGCGGTCTTTTCGTCGATGCCGCGCGCCATCAGGTAGAACAGATGGTTGGCGTCGATTTCGGTGACGGTGGCGCCGTGGCCGCACTGCACGTCGTCGGCAAAGATTTCCAGCTCGGGCTTGGTTGAGAACTCGCCATCGTCCGACAGCAGCAGCGTGTTGCAGGCCATTTTGGCGTCGGTCTTCTGCGCGTATTTGGCGACGTTGATGCGGCCCTGAAAAACGCCCTTGGCGCGGCCGGTCACCACGTTGCGAATGACCTCCGTCGATGCCGTATGCGGGACCACGTGATCCAGCACCATCGTCACGTCGGTATGCGTGTCGCCAGCAAGCAGATTGACGCCGCGCAGCGTGAAGGTCGATCCCTCCCCGGCAGCCTTCACATGGATTTCCTGGCGCACCAGCTTCCCGCCCGCGTTCATCACGAACAGCGTCAGCGTCGAATTCTTGCCGAGTTCGGCGTTGAACTGGCCGAAATGCGTCGCGCTCTCGGGCTGATCCTGAACGATCAGCCAGACGATTTCGGCGTCGTCGCCGAGCATCAGATGGCTGACGGAACTGACAAGCGCTGCGCCGCTGCCTGTCTGGCGTTCGACGATGGTCGCCTTGGCGCCGTCGCCCACCCGAACCGGAAGCCGCACATGCGTCTGGCCGCCGGCCTGCACATTCTGCAATTCCAGTGGCGCAGCGAGGGCCGCGCCGGCGGCGATGTCGACGAACCAGCCGTCAGCGACGAAGGCCGCGTTCAGCGCGCCGACCGCGTCGTCGAAGCCATGGGGGTCGAGTGCTGCCGCAAAACTGCCGTCGGCAAGCTTTTCGGCGAGCGGCTGCACCGTCACGCCGTCGATTGCCGTCCGCTTGCCCGAGGCGACGCCGTTGAGCAGCGACAGGACCGTCGACCCCTCCAGCACCGGCGAGAGCGGCTTGGCGTTGGCCGTCTCATCATGCGGCGGCACGGTGGACAGCAGCCGGCGCAAATCCGTGTAGTGCCAGGACTCGATCTGCCTTGTAGGCAGTCCGGCCTTCAACATCTCGATCGCATCGTCGCGCTTGACCATGATCGCGCCGTCGCCGGGCAGCAGCGACAGGCGTTCGCTAAAACCTTCGACCAGCGCCGTTTCGGCCGGTGTTCGCTGAGGTGTTGCGTGAATATTCATGATCGTCACCCTGGAAACTTTCTACGCTGCCTCGTCGATGATCCCGGCATAGCCGTTCTCTTCAAGTTCGATAGCCAGCGACTTGTCGCCGGATTTGATCACCTGGCCCCGGTACAGCACGTGCACGCTGTCGGGCACGATGTGTTCGAGCAGGCGCTGGTAATGCGTGATGACGACGATCGCGCGGTCGGGCGACCGCAGCGCGTTGACGCCGTCCGAGACGATCTTGAGCGCGTCGATGTCGAGGCCGGAATCGGTCTCGTCCAGAACGCAGAGTTTCGGCTCCAGCAGCTTCATCTGCAGGATTTCGGCGCGCTTCTTCTCGCCGCCGGAAAAGCCGACATTCAGCGGCCGCTTCAGCATCGCCATATCCATCGACAGATCGCCGGCCGCCTGCTTTACGCGCCTGATAAATTCCGGGATTTTCAGCGGCTCCTCGCCGCGCGCCCTGCGCTGGGCGTTCATGGCGACCTTCAGAAATTCCATTGTCGCCACGCCCGGTATCTCCATCGGATACTGGAAGGCGAGGAAGATGCCGGACGCGGCGCGCTCGGACGGGTCCATGTCGAGGATGGATTGGCCGTTGTAGAGAATGTCGCCCTCGGTCACCTCATAGTCGGGCCGGCCCGCCAGAATATAGGACAGCGTCGATTTGCCGGAGCCGTTCGGCCCCATGATGGCGGCCACTTCGCCCGCCTTCACGGTCAGGTCCAGGCCGCGGATGATCTCGGTGCCCGTCGAAATGATGCGGGCGTGAAGGTTCTTGATCTCAAGCATTTTACAGTCCGTCTCTTCAGATGCGGGCGCCCATCGGGGCGGTGTAGGTTTCGTCGATAACATTGCCGGTGTTGCGGACATCCGCCGGCTCGAAAATCATGATCTCGGCTTCTTCGTCGGCAGCGGTTCGATGTTCGACGCCGCGCGGCACGACCAGCGCCTCGCCCGGTCCGAGCGTCACGGTCCGGTCGCGGAATTCGACCCGGAACTGGCCTTTCCAGACCATGAAAAACTCATCCTCTTCATCGTGGTGATGCCAGGGGAAAACGCCCTTGACCTTGGCGATCTTGACCTCCTGCCCGTTCAGCGTGGCAATCGTCTTCGGCCGCCAGTGCTCGCTGAAGCCTGAGAATTTTTCGTCGAGGATGATTTTCTCGGTCACACTAAACCTCGCCGTCATAGTAGCCGAGGCTGTCTTCGCCGGCTTTGGCGAGATGCCGGATGCCGCCGGACATGGTTTTCCAGTCGAAGCGCGAGGTGACGCCGAACTTGCCGCTATCGGGATATTCTACGACTTCGGTATCGGCCAACGTCGAAATACCTAGGTACTTCAGCATTTTCTTGCCCGTGTTGATGATCTGATGCCCGTGTTCGGCGCCGCCGGTGGGCGCGGCCAGCACGTCGCCTTCCTTCACCGGATAGCGTTCGGAGCCAAAACGGTACTCGCCCTCGCCTTCGAGGATGATGAACATCTCATGGATCTGGTGATGCGCATGAAAGGGGAACGCCTTCTTGCCGGGCTCGACGACATGCAGCATGACGCCAAGGCCGGTAAGTCCGATCTGCCCGCCGAAGCTGCCGACCTTGGCTGCAAAGGATTCGCCATTCCCCGTGTCCCGCAAGGGCACATCGGCGAGATTGATAACAGGTTTCATATCCATCACTCCACCAGATCGAGACGCTCGATACGCTCGACACGAATCTTTTAACCAGCGATGTCGCCATGGTCGTGATCCTGCAGCGTCCGCACGCTTGCCAGGCTCTGACGCATGGCCGTCATTTCGGCCTGCAGGGTGTGCATATAATCAGCCATTTTCACCATCTCGGCTCGAATGCCGCGAAGCTGCTCCAGCACAAGGCTTTCCACGTTCTCGTTCATCCCACGCTCCCCTCCAGCGAGATGCCGATCAGCTTCTGCGCCTCGACCGCGAACTCCATCGGCAGTTCCTGGATGACCTCCTTGACGAAGCCGTTGACGATCAGCGCGATCGCCTCTTCCTGAGGGATGCCGCGCTGCATGACATAGAACAGCTGGTCCTCGGAAATTTTCGACGTCGTCGCCTCGTGCTC
>JBGTLX010000385.1:0-6222 GCA_041743855.1 Rhizobiaceae bacterium
CCGGCGTGACCCTCGCGCTCCAGATCCTCAACGGCAACGCACCCGCCGAGAAGAGCGTGATGGTCGATCCCGTGCTCTGGGAGAACGCGACGGCGGAAGGCAAGGCCAACCTGATGGCTGCCGCCGACCCCTCGCTCAGCCCCGAGTGGCCGGTCTCGATCTCGATCCCGGACTGGACGACCTATACCAAGGAGCAGATCGTCGCCTGCAAGGGCCCCGGCGAGTAAGCTAGACTTGGACTGAGACTTCGGGGAGGGGCGAGAGGCAAACCCTTTCGTCCCTCCCTTTCCGTTAGGGGGCCTGCTATCTCTTCGACGATGAACCCGCTCCTCGATGCGACCGGCGTGCGCAAGACGTATGGCGCTGTCGTCGCGCTCAAGAATGCGTCGCTGTCGCTGCTGCCGGGCGAAGTGCACGCGCTGATGGGCGCGAACGGCGCGGGGAAGTCGACGCTCGTCAAAATCCTCACCGGCGCGATCAGGCCCAGCGCCGGAACAATCCTGATCCGCGGCGAAGAGCGCAAGGTAACCTCGCCCGCTGACGCCCGCCGCGCGGGCCTCGTGCCGGTCTACCAGGAACCGTCGCTGATCCCCGATCTCAACGTGCTGCAAAATCTGCAGCTCACACAGACGCCGGTCGAACCGTTCCGTCAGTGGGTTCGCGAACTCGGCGTTCCCGACCTCGATCTCGCCGACGCGGCCCGTGACATTCCGCTCGCCATCCAGCGCGTCCTCGATCTCGCGCGGGCGCTGGCGATGGAACCCGACGTCCTCTTGCTCGACGAGATGACCGCGGCGCTGCCGGCAAACCTTGCCGAGCGCGTGCTCGACGTCGTGCGCCGCCAGAGCCAGGCCGGCCGGTCGGTGATTTTCATCTCGCACCGCTTCATCGAGATTTCCGCGCTGTGCGATCGCGCCACTGTGCTGCGGGACGGCGAGACGGTCGGCGTCGTCGACATCGCTCCGGGCGTGGAAGAGCGCATCGTCGAATTGATGCTCGGCGCGAAGATGGAAAAGGCGCGCGCGTCGCACCGCAAGGCGAACGAGGCGAGCACGCCTGCCCGGAGCGGAGCCCGCATCGCAGTCCGCGATCTCCGCGTCGGGACCAAGGTCCAGGACGTTTCGTTCGAGCTGGGCAATGGCGAAATCGCCGGCGTCGTCGCGTTGGAAGGCCAGGGACAGGACGAACTCTTCGCCGCCCTGTCCGGCTCCATCAGGCCGACCGGCGGGACGATCGAGGTGGATGGACGGCCTGTCAAATTCTCACATCCGATCGACGCCGTGCGCGAGGGCATCGCCTATGTTCCCGGCGATCGGTCGGAGGCGCTGGCGATGAAGCAGTCCGTCACGGAGAACATCGCGCTCCCCTTCAGCGCCGCCTTCCGCAACTGGGGGCCGATCGGCATCAGGAAAGAGCGCGGCATCGTCCAGAACGCCATCGAGCGGCTGCAGATCGACACCAGGGCGCAGCGCGAGGTGCAGCGCCTGTCGGGCGGCAACCAGCAGAAAGTGACGATCGCCCGCTGGATCGCGGCGGACGCGCGCACCATCCTCTGCTTCGACCCGACGCGCGGCATCGACGTGCGTACCAAACAGGAGATCTACAGGCTGCTGCGCCAGCTTGCCGACCAGGGAAAATCCATTCTGTTCTACACCTCGGAACTCGAGGAAATTCAGCTCGTCTGCGATCGCGCCATCGTCATTTTCGGCGGCCGCGTCGTCGATGTCCTGCCGGTCGACATCGCGGACGAACCTGCGCTGACGCGCGCCGCCTACGGCCTGCCGCGTGACGCAAGGGCAGATGTCGGCATACTCGCCGGCGTTCAGCCGAATCTGGCAGCCGCGCCGTGATGCGGTTTCTCCGTCAGCAGGGATGGGTCGTCGGTCTCCTGGCCCTGTTCGTCGTCCTGTTCATTCTCACCAGGACCATCCAGCCAAGCTACGGAGCAGGCGATTTCGGCTCGCTGGTGCGCGCGGTGCTGCCCTACGCTTTCGCCGTAGCCGCGCAGACCGTGGTGGTGATTGCGGGCGGCATCGACCTGTCTGTTGCTGCGATGATGGCGCTGACCAGCGTGACCGCGGCTTCGATGATGGCCGGAGCGAGCGAGGAATACGCGTTGTTCGTCGTGCCTTTCGTGCTGGCGATGGGCTTCGTCCTCGGCTCGGTCAACGGCATCCTGATTGTCGTGACGCGCGTACCCGACATCGTGGTGACGCTTGCGACATTGTTCGTGCTGCAGGGCGCGGCGCTGCTGGTGCTGGGCGCGCCCGGCGGCGGCGTCGCCGAATGGCTGCGGAGCCTGATCGTAGGGACGGTCCCTCTCCCCGGAATTCCCGACGGCATCGACGCCTGGATCCCGAAGGCGCTCGTGCTGCTGATCGTGCTGCTTTGCATCGTCTGGATACCGCTCAGGCGCTCTCGGCTTGGGCTTTCGATCTACGCCATCGGATCGAGCGAGCTTGCAGCGTTCCGCAGCGGCGTGCCGGTCGCGCGCACCAAGATCATCGCCTACGCGATCGCCGGCCTGTTTGGCGCCATGGGGGGCCTTGCGCTCACCATGAGCACGGGCATCGGCGCGCCGATCCCCGGCCCATACCTTCTCGCCAGCGTTGCGGCGGTGGTGCTCGGTGGTGTCGCGCTCGGCGGCGGCAGGGGCGGCCTGCTCGGCCCGATCGTCGCCGTCTTCGTGCTGCGCCTGGTGCGCACCGATCTCACGCTGCTCGCCATCGATCCCAACGTGACCGCAATCGTCGAAGGCTCGATCATGGTCGCGGTGGTCATGTTCGGCGCCTTCATAACCATGCGGAGCCGCTCGTCATGAGCATCAGCGCAACAATCCCCCCGCAGGTCCCGTTCGGTCGCCGCGTGAAACGCTTCATGAGCGACTATCCGCTTGTGCCTCTGATCATCTTGCTCATCCTGCTCGTGGCCGTTCTGCAGGTCATGCGGCCCGGCATCGTCAACGAGCGCTGGATCGCCAACACGGTCAAATTCGCCATCCCGCTGGCGCTGCTCGCCGGCTGCCAGACCATGACGATGCTGACCGGCGGCATCGATCTCTCGGTCGGCACCGTCGCCACCATGGCCGCCTTTCTGGTCGCGACGCAGGCGGTCGACCATCATCCGGCCATCGCCATGGCGATCGCACTCGTGCCCGCGGTGCTGATCGGCTTCACCAACGGCATCGGCGTCGGCGTCTTCCGTGTGCACCCGCTGATCATGACGCTCGGCACCAGCCTGATCGGCGTCGGCTGCCTGCAGGTCTACCAGCGCACAGTCATCGCCTCGGGCGCCAAGGTCCCGGAATTCCTCGCCTGGCTCGGCACGGGCCTCACCTGGGGCTTTCCCAATGCGCTGCTTCTCTTCATTCCGGTCGCTGTCCTGATCGTCTTTACGCTCCGCAGGACAGGTTTTGGCCGCCTGCTCTATGCAGTCGGGGACAATGAGCGCGCCACGCGCCTTGCCGGGGTGCAATACTGGCAGGTAATTCTTGCGCTCTACGTGATTTCCAGCCTGCTCGCGGGCGTGATGGCGCTGCTCTATATTGGCTTGATCAAGGCGCCGTCTTTGTCGCTGGCCGAACCGCTGGTGCTGCCCTCGGTCGCCGCGGCGGTGATCGGCGGCACCTCGATCTTCGGCGGCCGCGGCGGCTACACCGGCACGATCATCGGCGCGCTGATCCTGACCGTGCTGACGACGCTGCTCACCATCCTGCAGATGCCCGAAGGCGCCCGCCGCATCCTGTTCGGCGCGATCATCCTCCTCGTCACGGCAGCCTATTTGCGGATCATCGAGGAGCGATGATGGCTTGTGATCGGGCGTTTCGGAACGCGGCCATTCTCTGCGCGCCGCGAAACGTGTCGCGCAGATAACCCATCGTCGAGTCGGCGTCGGCCGGGCGTCCGAACAGATAGCCCTGCCCGCCGGCGCAGCCGAACTCGATCAGCTTGGCTGCCTGCGCTTCCTGTTCGATGCCTTCGGCCACCACATCCATGCCAAGCCCCTCGCACATCGCCAGAATGGCGCGGATAATGTGCTCGGACGGCCGGTCCTGCAGGATCGATGCGACGAAGGCGCGGTCGATCTTGAGCTTGTCGAAATGAAATTCCCGCAGGCGGCCGAGCGAGGACTGGCCGGTGCCGAAATCATCCAAGGATACGCGAATCCCGCAGCGGCGCAGATCCTCGACGATCTTTTGGGCCGATGCGGGGTCGTTCATCAGGCCGGTCTCGGTGATCTCGATCTCGAGGCGGCGTGGATCGAAGCCGGCGCGGTCTAGAATGGCCAGGATGTGCAGGCCGGTATTCTGGTCGACGAGTTGCGACGGCGAGAGATTGAACGACAGGAACATCTCTTTCGGCCAGTTGCGGGCAGCCTCGGTCGCCTTGCGCAGGACGAGCTGCGACAGCGGCCAGATGATGCCGCGTTCCTCGGCGATCGGGATGAAAACCGAAGGCGGCACCGGGCCGAGATCGCGGTCGGTCCAGCGCGCCAGCGTTTCGAAGCCGATTGTCTGACGCGTCTTCAGATCGACGATCGGCTGGAAATGCGGCTCCACGTCACCGGAAGACACAGCGCGCCGCAGCGCCTGCTCGATGCGGGTGACGCGCTTGGCGGCCTCCTCCATCTCGTAGGTATAGACGACCACGCCGCCGCGGCCGGACCGTTTGGCGTGGTAGAGGGCGGTTTCGGCCTTCCGCACCAGGATTTCGGTCGTTTCGTCGCCGGAGTGGAACAGCGAGCAGCCGACGGACGCCGACAGGCGCGCCGTTCGCTCCCCGACATCGTAGGGCGCCGAGATGATTTCGATCAGCATGCGCGAACGCTCCGCCGCCGCTTCCTCGCTGAACACCAGCGGGTAGAGGAAGGCGAATTCATCCGCGCCGATCCGCGTCACGGTGGAATGCACGTCCATCGCGGCGCGCAGCCGCATGGCGACCTGAACCAGTATGTCGTCGCCGGCCTTGTGCCCGAACAAATCGTTGATCGGCTTGAAGCCATCGAGGTCAAGAATGCCGACGGTGAACGGCGCGGGATCGTCGGAGCGATCGCCGATCAGGCGATCAACCTTGTCATGGAACCGCCGGTGATTGCCGAGCCCGGTCAGCGGATCGGTGAAGGCGAGATCGGAGCCCTCCCGTCCGTCCCGGCTGCTGGCGTACATCGTCTGCATTCACGTCTCTGTTCTTTTGTCTTTGTGCCGGCCGAAATGTGACATCAATCCGTTTAGAAAAAGTGACGCACAGGCGGTCGAAAGGGCCGCCTGTGGTGACGCAAAGGAAGACACGCAAGCCTGAAGCCCGTGGTTTCAGCCAGGGATAAGAACGCGGTAGATGCGCAGCGGCTCGCTCCTGCTTTCGGGCATGATTTCCAGCCAGTCGGGAACCTCGCCGCGCATCAGGGCGGCGGCAAAACCATCCGGCGCGCGCCGCGCGAACAGGGCGGTCTCCGCATTGCCGGAGCAGAACGCGACCAGACCGACGCCATGGCGCTCGACAACGCTTTTCGCTTGCGCCGGCGACCCCATGAACGCGTCCATGGTCAGGAGATTGCCCTCGACGTTGCGATGATAGGGGCCGGAAAAAGCGTGATGGCCGGTGTAGGCGAGAATCGGCGAGCCGAGATTGGACACGGCAAGGACGTTTGTGTTTGGCAGCAGCGCCAGCGTCGCGAAGGCTTTCTCCGCCTCGCACGAGGACGAAGCTTTTTTGTCGTCCCGGCCCGGGGCGTCGTCCTCCAGGGCTACGGCGGCAGCGCTCGCTACGCCCGTCCAGATCGCATTGACGGAAACCAGCCAGACCGCGACCATTTTTGCCGAAACCCTTGGCGAGGGGCTGGTCTCGGCCCGCCGTCTCCAGTCGCCGATCCAGGCCGAGAGCGGAATGATTGCGAGGCTGATCGAGAAAACAGATCCCCGTACCTGCCAGACGCTGACGACGAAGGCCGCGAGCATGAGCGAACCGACAATCACGTCGTGTCGCCGCCAGTCGCCCCGCCGAAAGCGCAATACCAGCAGGATTATGGCAAGCACGGGCGTGCCATAGCGCGCCGCGACCTGCGCCGGATCCTGCATGATGATCTGAAACAGCGACTGCGCCTCCGAGACATGATCGAGCCAGTTGACCCTGATACGCGGATCGAGATCGGAGAAGGGTGCGCTCAGGCATTGCGGAAAAGCCAATGCAGCGACCGCGGCCACGCCGAGCGCCAGCACGCCGAGCG
>JBGTLX010000386.1:0-5886 GCA_041743855.1 Rhizobiaceae bacterium
GCGTGCGCGCCAGCGCACCGAGAATCGGCGCGGCGATGAAAAAAAACGCCTGCGAAACGGTCGCTCATGGCCGCCAATTTTGCAAGGCGCTGGCGCAGCGCGAGCAAACGCTCACCGCGCGCATCCTGAAGCGCATGCGACACTTCATGCGCGGCGATCGCCACCGCGGACAGTGACCGGCCGTCATGGTGTTTTTGTAGAAGTCGCACCGCCTTCGCCTCGGGATCGTAATGATCGCCCCGGTCGGTGGTTTCGACCTTCACCGATGCGAGATCGAACCGGTCGAGCAGATGGCGTGCGAATTCACCGCCGGTGCCCTGCAGATCGGGACGCTCGGCTTCATGCCTGTCAATGGTGAAGCGCACCCAGAGTTGGGGAAGCGCAACGATTGCAAGGAAGATGAGGGCGACGATGGCGATGAGCATCTATCGCGCTCCGGCAATCGCGCCGGTTAGTTGCTGGCGGTCAGGCGCGCCGGGTCAGCACGAATTGCTGGCCGCCGGAACTCGTGCAGTTGAGCTGGCTGGTGGAAATCAGCAGGCAGTTGAAGCTGATTGGCGACTGGCGGATCAGCGACGTGCCGTTGATCTCGACCGAGTTTTGGCCGCCGAGAACATAGCTGCCATCGGCCAGCTTCTGGCCGGTGTCGGTCGCCACGGTCCGGAAAACGCCGCCGGAAAAAGTCGAAAGGCCGGTGCCCTGCGCGTCGATCCACGCGCCCTCCACGCCGGTCGGAGCCGCCCGCCTCGGTGTGCTGCTCGGTCCAGCGCCGCTCATGCAGCCGGCCACCGAAGCAGCCAGAACGGCAACCACGCCGGCCGATACAAGTTTGCGTGCAATCGTCATCCGGGCAATTCCTTTCGTGGTCCGCTTCAAGCGTTAGTTCGCCCGATTTTGGCGCGAAAGCAAGTTTCGCAAGCCCTCCCGACAGGGCCGGACGGGTCAGCGGACAAGTATGTTGCGGAATTGCCACGGGTCCTTCTCGTCGATGTCTTCGGCAAAAAGGCCCGGCCGGCCTACAAGCGGTGTCCAGTCGGTGTAATAACCGTCGACCGGGCCGAGATACGGCTTTTGGACCTCCAGGCAGCGCCGGTAGTCCATTTCGTCGGCCTCGACGATCCCGGCCTCCGGATTTTCCAGCGCCCAGACCATGCCGGCGAGCACCGCCGACGTGACCTGCATGCCCGTCGCGTTTTGGTAGGGCGCGAGTTTGCGCGCCTCTTCGACCGTCAGTTGCGAGCCGTACCAGTAGGCGTTCCTGTCGTGGCCATAGAGCAGCACGCCGAGTTCGTCGGCGCCATCGACCAGTTCTGTCTCGTCGACCACATGGTGGACGGCCTGCGCCTTGCCGGCCGCGCCGAACATCTCGTGCAGCGACAGCACCGCGTCGTTGCACGGATGATAGGCGTAGTGGCAGGTCGGGCGGTATTTTACGCCGCCCTTCTTGTCGCGGACGGTAAAAAAGTCGGCGATCGAGATCGCCTCGTTGTGCGTCACCAGAAACCCGTATTGCGGCCCCGGCGTCGGACACCATGTGCGGACGCGGGTGTTCGCGCCCGGCTGTTCCAGATAGATCGCGGCCTTCGAGCCGTGCTTCTGCTTCTTGCCGTTCTTGGGCATCCACTTTTCATGGGTGCCCCACCCCAGTTCGGCCGGCTGCAGACCCTCCGAGATAAAACCTTCCACCGACCAGGTGTTCCAAAACACGTCCATCGGTTTGGGATTTTTCGTCCGCTGCGTATCGCGCTCGGCGATATGGATGCCCTTGACGCCGGCCTTTTTCATCAGCTTAGCCCAGCCCTCGCGGTCGTTCTGCGCCGGCTCGGAGAACTCCAACTCGAGGTCGCGTGAGAGATTGACCAGCGCCTGCTTGACCAGCCACGAGACCATGCCCGGATTGGCGCCGCAGCACGAGATCGCGGTCGTGCCGCCCGGATTGTCGCGGATTTCCTCGCGCACGGTCTCGCGCAGCGCGTAATTGGTGCGCGAGGCGTTGTCGGCCTTGTCGTCGAAATAGAAGCCCAGCCACGGCTCGACGACCGTGTCGATATAGAGCACGCCGAGTTTCCGGCAGAGCTTCATCAGTTCGAGCGACGAGGTGTCGACCGAGAGGTTGACGCAAAAGCCCTGGCCGCCGCCCTTGGTCAAAAGCGGAGTCAACAGCTTCTTGTAGTTCTTCTTCGTCACAGCCTCCTTAACGAAGGCGATGCCGCGCTCGTCGAGCAGTTTGCGGTCGGTTTCGCGCGGATCGATGACGGTCATGCGCGCTGTGTCGAATTTGAAATGGCGCTCGATGAGGGGCAGGGTGCCGCGGCCGATCGAGCCGAAGCCGATCACGACGATCGGGCCGGTGATCTCACCGTAAACGGGCCATTTTTCATTCGCCATTTTTCAAAAACTCCTTCGCGTCGCGGCAACTCGCTCCGCGCTAACCACAGATCGGTGTCACAATATACAAAAAACCGCGAAAACGGTTAGCCGGTTGCAGCCATCGCGCCCAGCATTTGGACCAGCCTGTCGCGGTCGGCGGTCAGCCCCTTGTAGTCGAGCTGGTCGATGTCGAGCGCCGACAATTGCGCGGCGAGCGAGGCACTGAGGGCTAGGCGATCCGGGTGTCGCGTCAGCAGCGCCAGCGGGTCGAGATGGATGCGGATGGTGAACAGGATGTCGCCCGAGACCGGCAGCTTTCGCAATGTCTGGCGCTCGACGCGGATGAAGGCGGCGGCGTTGCCGCCCGCAAACTTCGATGGCCGCGCCGTGGCGCGGTCGAGGCGTTGCTCGTTCGACAGCGGATGATAAAGCGCGTCGTTCGCCTGTATCGACCAGTTGAAGCGCAGCACCGGATTGCCGGGCTGGAGCCTGTCGAACATGCGCGCGATGAGGTCGGCCATGCGCGTGCCAGGCCCGAAAGCGGGCACCGGTGCGTGAATCTCTTGCATCGGCTTGCCGAATTTTTCGGTCAGCGACCACGAGGAGGGAAAGCAGAGCGATCCGGCGACCAGCCGCCAGCCTGTCGGGCTTGCGCGCATCAGGATCAAATCTTCGGCGACCAGCAGCGAGGCCGCGCGTAGCGCTGGCATCGACCGCATCTCGGCAAGGTTCAATGCCGGCTGGCCGGTGATCGCCATGCCCCTGCAAGTTTGTTGGAAGCGTTCGGGGAACCGTGTCGGCAGATGCTCCAGGAGAAGGTCCAGCACCTCCTTCTGCGCGGCGTCGGTCCCGCCTTCGGCTACGAACACCTGGTCAGGGTGGGCCGCATAGATGCGCCGCTTCTCGGGCATCTGCGCGTCATATGTGTTGTCGATCTCGATCCAGTCGTGGAGATCGAGCGGCTTCAGCCCGATCTGAAAGGGCTTTGCAGAACCGTCATAGGGCGTGTGGGCGGGGAGGGCGTCCGGCTTCATGATCTGGCGATAACCCGTAACGATGATACGGGCAATTGATGCCGTTTATGCCAGCCTCGCTCTGATCAGTCCACGCAGCGAGTTGCCGAGAAAAACCTCCTTCGCTCCGCGCAAATCGTTGGGCGTCAGGATGGCTTCGGATGCGCGGCCCGCGTCCAACATCTCGGCCCGCAGCACACCGGGCAGCAGTCCGCAGGCGAGGGCAGGGGTCAGCAGTCGGTCGTTGCCTTTGTCGATAAAAATGCTGGTGATTGTCCCTTCGCAGAGTTCGCCCCGCTCGTTCAGCAGAATCACCTCGTTGGCGTCCTCGCGTGAAAATTCAGCGCGGGCGGCGTCGTAAATATCGCGGCGCGTCGTCTTGTGGCGCAGCAACGTATCGCCAGAATCGAGTCGCTTTTCGGCGATCCGCATCGTCCAGACCGCGTCCGGTCCGAGCGGCGCGAACGGTTGCGTCGTCACCTCGATGGCGCCATCTTTCGACAGGGCCAACCGGATGCGGAGCGCCGTTCCGGTGGGCCCGCTTTCTCCGTGAAGCACGCGGTCCAACGCAGCCGCCACCCGGTCGGGCGCGCAAAAAAAACCTAGCGCCCGAGCCGAATTTTCCAGCCGCGCCAGATGCCGGTCGAACCGAACAAGACCCGCAGCCGGCTCCCAGCGCAGCGTCTCGATCAGCCCGAAGCCGGCTTGGTTCCGGTCGCGTACCGCGCCTTCAGCAGGCATTCCTGATATTCTTCCTCCGCCGTCGAATCGAACACCACGCCGCCGCCGACATTGTAAACCGCCTCGCCGTCGGGAAAGAGCGTTATCGTCCGAATGGCGACGTTGAAGCGCATCCGCCCGCCCGGCTCGATCCAGCCGATCGCCCCGCAATAGGCGTTGCGCGGCGCGCTCTCCAGTTCGCGCAGGACCTCCATCGCCCGGATTTTTGGCGCGCCGGTGATCGAGCCGCAGGGGAAAAGCGCCGCGAAAATCTGTTTGATCGTGAGGCCGGGCAGAAGCTTTGCCCGCACCCGGCTCACCATCTGATGCACGGTGGCGAAGCTCTCGATGCGAAAGAGTTCGGGCACCTCCAGCGTGCCGACTTCCGAGATCAGCGAGATGTCGTTGCGCAGGAGGTCCACGATCATGCGGTTTTCCGCCTGGTTCTTCGGATCGTTGAGTAGAAAATCCTTGAGACGCTGGTCCTCGGCGGGCGTCGAGCCACGCGCGGCCGTGCCCTTCATCGGATGCGTCTCGATCCAGCCATCCATGTCGATCTCGAAGAAAAGCTCCGGCGAGCGCGAGAGGATCAAAGGCTCGCCCAAATTGACCAGCGCGCCATATTTAACGGCTTGCCGCGCGGCGAGCGCGTCGAAGGCAGACAGCGGATCGCCTGTCCATTTTGCCGCGACCGGAAAGGTCAGATTACCTTGATAGCAGTCGCCCTCGCGAAGATGGCGATGCAACCGGTCGAAACGCTTTTCATAGTCCTCGAACGACCATGTTGCACGCACACCAAAGATTGGGCCGTTGGTTCTCGTCCGCCGGTCTGGTGGCAGGCCGGTCTCGGACGGCCCGTCGAAAACGCCGAGGCAGACGAGCGGGGTGCGCCGTCCATCAGGCAATAGCGGTCTGAGCTTCGGTTCGAGCAAATAGCCGGCTTCATAGGAAAAATACCCCGCCAGCCATTTGCCCGATTCATGCGCTGCCTGTGCCGCTTCGAGCACCGGGAAGAAGTCTTCGGCATCATGCGCGACGATGATTTTTTGGGGGGCATCGAACAGCAACTCGTCGCCCGAAAAATCATCGCGGAACAGGACGAAGCGTGTGGCGGCTTCACCCTCCCCCTTGCGGGGAGGGTGGCCCGAAGGGCCGGGTGGGGGTGGAAAAGAAGATGCCACGTTTGTCACCACCCCCACCCCGTGTCGCAAACGCCGCTTCGCGGCGATCGCTCGCCGACCCTCCCCGCAAGGGAGAGGGTAAGACCGCTCAGTCCAGCGCTTCCAGCTCGTCGATCAGCCCGGAAATAACCGCCAGCCCGATCTGCCAGAAGGCCGGGTCCGAGGCGTCGAGCCCGAAGGGTTTCAACAGCTCTGAGTGATGCTTGGTGCCGCCCGCGCGCAACATGGTGAAATACTTCTCCTGAAAGCCCCGTTCGGCGTTCTGGTAGACGGCATAGAGCGAGTTCACCAGGCAGTCGCCGAAGGCGTAGGCATAGACGTAGAAGGGCGAGTGGATGAAATGCGGAATGTAGGTCCAGAACGTCTCGTAGCCCTCGCGCAGCTTGATCGCCGGTCCAAGGCTCTCGGCCTGCACCTCCAGCCAGAGCTGGCCCAACTTGTCGGAGGTTAGTTCGCCGTTGCGGCGCTCGATATGCACCATGCGCTCGAATTCGTAGAAGGCGATCTGGCGCACCACGGTGTTGATCATGTCCTCCACCTTCTGCGCGAGCATCGCCTTGCGTTCGCGCCGGTCGGTCGTCTGATCGAGTAGGGACCGGAAC
>JBGTLX010000387.1:0-6084 GCA_041743855.1 Rhizobiaceae bacterium
TTGACGTAGTGGCCGTTCTCCGCCGCGCCGCCGATCCACTGGCTGTCGCCGATGATCAGGTCGCACAGCTTGCCCTTCGAGTTCAGCTCGTTGAGGAAGCGGTCGGCGTAGTTGGTCCACGGCACGAACTCGAATTTCATGCCGATGCCAGTTTCGGTGGTAAAGTCCTTGGACAGTTCCACAAGAGCGTTCGCCGGGTCCCAGGCTGCCCAGCACAGCGTCAGATCCTCGGCCTGCGCGGTGTTGGAAATGGCGGTCGACGCGAGCAGCGCCGTTGCCAGTCCCAATGTCGTCTTCGATATGGACTTCATGCCTTCCTCCCACTTGCGAAACGCGCCCGAATGGCGGTCCCGATAAATCCCATCCCGCTCCTCCGGGGACCGAACATCAGATGCTTTTAGCGAGCACGATGTTTAGTAATTTGTTTAGTGATGCAAAAATAACTAAACATGGCAAGCAGATTCGTTGCTGCACTGCAGCAAGGCCTCGCGTCACACAAACAGGCAAAAAGGGCAGCATTCATGCCCTATTCAAGGATTTTTAAGCAATTTCAGTGGAATGCGCCGACAATCTGCCCCGCCTGCCAAAACCTTGCCGACACGAAACACGCCGCCGATCTCGACAAAATACTAAACAGACGGAGACGTTCGAACGAGTCGCCGAAGACTCACACCGACGCGCAGATGCCGCCATCGACATAGAGCGTGTGCCCGTTGACGAAGGACGACGCGTCCGACGCGAGAAAAACCGCCGCCCCGACAAGTTCGCCGACATCGCCCCAGCGGCCGGCCGGCGTGCGCTTTTCCAGCCAGCCGGAAAACGCCGGATCGTCGGCCAGCGCCTCGTTGAGCGCCGTGCGGAAATAGCCGGGCGCAATTGCGTTGATCTGCAGGCCGTGCCTGGCCCAGTCCGCGCACATGCCCTTGGTCAGGTTTTTGACCGCGCCCTTGGTCGCCGTGTACGGCGCGATCTGCGGGCGGGCGAGTTCGCTCTGCACCGAACCGATGTTGATGATCTTGCCTCGCTTGCGCGGGATCATGAAGCGCGCCACCGCCTTGCCGACGTGGAAGACGCCGGAGACGTTGAGCTGCAACAGACGCTGCCACTGTTCTTCCGGAAACTCGTCCAGCGGCGCGCGGAACTGGACGCCGGCATTGTTGACCAGAATGTCGATCGGGCCAATTTCGCGCTCGATCCGCTCGATTTCGGCATCGACCGCGCCGACATCCGTGACATCGAAGACCGAGGCATGAACCGTGTGGCCTTCGGCGCGCAAGGCGGCCGCCTGGCTCTCGATGCCTGCTACGCCCCTACCGTTCAGGATCACCGATGCCCCGTGTTCGGCGAGGCCCCTGGCCAGCGCCAGCCCGATGCCCTGCCCCGAACCGGTGACGAGAGCGAGGCGTCGCTCAAGGCTGAACAGCGGGTAGGTCATGAGCGGTTGCCCCTCTAACCAGCGGCTTTCGCGGCGCCGAAGCGGCTCTGCGAGAATTGCTGGTCGGCCAGCACCCCGATCAGGATGACCGACCCCATCACCGCGAAATTCAGCGAACTCGGAATCCCCAGGAGATTGACGAGGTTTTGCAATACCTGCAGCAGCACCGTTCCGAGCACGACGCCAACGATGGATCCCTCGCCGCCGCGCAGGGAACAGCCGCCGAGAACCGCCGCCGCGATGGCGTAAAGTTCGTAGAAATTGCCGTGCGAGGATGGCGAGATGGAGCGCGTGTACATGGCGAAGAAGATAGCCGAAATCGCCGTCAGCACCGTGCAGATGACATAGGCGGCGATGATCACCCGGTGCGTGGCGATCCCGGAATAGCGCGCCGCCTCCTCGTTCTTGCCGACCGCGAAAAGGTGGCGGCCGAAAACCGAGCGGTGCAGCACCACCCACATGATCGCGGCGACCACGAGCATGGCCATGAAAGAATGCGGCACGCCCCAGGAGCGTCCCATGGTCAGCCATTCCAGATCGGGAAAGCTGACGCCGAATGTGAAGCCTGCGGTGCCGTCGCCGGTATAAAAGCGCGCCACGCCGCGATAGATGAGCAGGCCGCAGAGCGTGACGATGAAGGGCTGCATTTTCATCTTGGTGATGAGCAGCCCATGCGCCAGCCCCATCAGCGCGCCGAGGATCAACATCAGCAGCACCGCTGCCGGCCACGGAACGCCGTAATTGACCACCAGATCAACGAACAGCACGCCGAGCAGCGCAATGATCGATCCGACCGACAATTCGATGCCGCCGGTAATAATGACGAAGGCCTGGCCGATCGCAAACAGGCCGAACAGCCCGATCAGATTGGCGGTGTTGGCCAGATTGACCGGTGCGATGAACAGCGGCTGCCGGATCGCCACGATGGCGCCGACGACGAGGATGAGGACGAGCAGCCCGAGATCTTTTCTATTCATGCCGCTCCCAAACCGGGTTAGTTGACCGCGCCGCCGACGGCGAGTTGCAGGACATTGTGCTCGCTGAAATCCTTGCGGTCCAGAAAGCCCGATATCGCGCCCTCATGCATGACCGCAATGCGGTCGCTGACGCCGATGACCTCTTCCATGTCGCTGGAGATCATCAATATAGCGACGCCCGAATCGGCCAGCCCGCGCAGCATTTCGTAGATTTCTTTTTTCGCGCCGACATCGACGCCGCGCGTCGGTTCGTCGAAGATCATGATTTTGGGCTTCATCGACAGCCATTTGGCCAGAACGACCTTCTGCTGGTTACCGCCCGACAGCGCGCCGACGCGGGCTCCGACACCCGGCGCGCGGATGTTCAGCCGCTTCTTCTGCGCTTCGGCGTTCGTCTTCTCCCGGCTGCGGCTGACCATCCATGCACTGGCGTAAGAAACGAGGTCCGGCAGCGAGATGTTGTCGGCGATCGGAAAATCGAGCAGCAGGCCGGATTGCTTGCGGTCTTCCGGAACGAGATAAATACCGCGCCCGATCGCTTGCGCGGGTGTCTTGCAGTGGACCGGCTGTCCGTCGAGACGGATTTCGCCGCCGATCAGACGATCGACGCCGAACACGGCGCGCGCCAGTTCGGTGCGCCCCGAACCGACAAGCCCGGCGAGGCCCAGAATTTCGCCGCGCCGAACAGCTACGCTGACGCTGCGGCCGGGATAGGTCGCGGTGCGGGCGTCGATGATCTCCAGCGCGGCGTCGCCCGGGGGTGCCGCCGGCGGCACGTAAAGCGATTTCAGATCGCGGCCGATCATCAGCCTGATCATGCGGTCGTGATTGATTTCATGCTTGGCCATCTCGCCCACCATGCGCCCGTCGCGCAGCACGACGACGCGGTCGGCGCAAGCCTCGACCTCGTTCAGCCGGTGCGAGATGAAGATGATGCTGACGCCCTCGACCTTGAGCCCCGCGATCACAGCGAGCAGACGGTCGGTCTCGGTCAGCGTCAAGCTCGATGTCGGCTCGTCCATGATCACCAGCCGCGAGTTGAGCGACAGCGCCTTGACGATCTCCAGCAATTGGCGCTGGGCAATGGACATCTCCGCGACGGCCGTCTCGGGCCGGAAATCCACCTTGAGCCGCTTCAGCAGCGGCTCTACATCGGCGCGCAGCTTTTTCCGGTCGATCAGTTTTAGCGGACCGCCTCGCAGCGGCTCGCGGCCGATGAAGACATTGGCGGCGACATCGAGGTTTTCGAACAGATTGAGTTCCTGATGCACGAAGGCGATGCCTGCGGAAATCGCGCCGGGCACGGTGAGCGCCGAGCGCTCCACACCGTCGACGCGCAGATGGCCGGTCGTCGGCTCGGCGACGCCACCGAGGATCTTCATCAGGGTCGATTTGCCCGCGCCGTTCTCGCCGATCAGTCCAATGACTTCGCCCGGCCGCGCCGACAGGCTCACATCGTCGAGCGCGGTGACGCCGGGATAGGTTTTTGTGATGTTGACCAGTTCCAGAAACGGCTCAACCATGCGGATTGACGCTGCGCGTCAGGTTGAAGCGGCGGAAGGCGGTTGCCGATCGACGGAGCGCAGCCGGCTCAATTCCTGTGCCCCGTTCCATGACCGCCATGCACGCCTTGCGTCGCCGAACCATAACCTCTCAGTTCCTGGTAAAGATCGAGCTGATCCGGCTTCAACAGCGCCTTTGTCGCCAGATGGTAGGTAAGATGTCGTGCTCGCAGATCGGACTGCGTCAGCGCGATGGCGCGCGTCAAAGCGACAATGCTTTCGGACGTGGCCTTCTCGTCGCGAAACTGCCTGTCGAGCAAAGCCTCTTCTTCGATCAGCCGCTCGCCAAGCGGGATGGCGTCGCCCTTCATCGCGTCCAGCAGTTTTTGCGTTTCTATTTTCTGGTCCGGCGTCAATGCGAGCTGATCGGCCAGTTCGAGGACATGAACCGGACCGGGGTAACCGTTCAGTTCGGCCGCGAGCGCGTATCCCATGCCTCGGCCATTGCGTAGGTCCAAAATCTGTTCGTCGGAAAGAACCTTGACCTCCCGTTCCCGCAAGCCTGCATAGGGTTGGGCTTTTTCAGTTTCCCCGACCGACACCGAAGCGGCCAGAATTGCGATGGCTGCGATTAGTCTGACCATTCGGGGCGTCTCCGGAAAAATTGCCAAGCTGATCTAGTTTGGCATCGGGGCTTCGCTGTTGAAAGGCCGGCGACGGGTTATTCCGCGCCGGCCCAAGTCGCAAATCGTCACCCCGCGATCGCGGCCTTCAGGTCGGCCTCAAACTGGTCGACGTTGGACTTGTCGATGACCTTGGTCGGCACGATGATCAGCCCGTCCTCGGGGATCCCGGACTTGTCGCCCTCGAGGTATTTGGCCATCAGCTTCATGCCCTGATAGCCCCACTCGAAGGGCTGCTGCACGACGGTTCCCGCAAAACTGCCACCGCGCACCGCTCCCAGCGTGATCGGGTCCTCGTCGAAAGCGATGACCGTGATCTGGCCGAGCTTGCCGGCCGCCTGCAGCGCCTCGTAGATCCTGGGCGGGTTGTAGGAATAGAACCCGACCATGCAGTTGATCTCGGGGTTGGCCGCCAGCACGTCGTCGACATTCGAGCGGGCGCGCGCAAAATCGACATCGTCGCCGCGTGTATCGACCAGTTCGATGCCCTTCCCCTCGACTGCCTGCTTGAAGCCGGCGATGCGCTCCTTGGCATTATCCGCGCCGAGGAACCCCACGAAGCCCATGCACTTGGCCCCGCCGGGCAGCGCCTTGACCGCAATCTCGCCCGCCTGCACGCCGGCATCGGTGTTGGACGAGCCGAGATAGGCGATGCGCTCGGAATCGACCGCGTCGCTGTCGGTGGTGAACAACGGCACCTGCGCCGCTATGCGGTTGAAAGCCTCGATGGAGGTCTTCGGATCGACCGACGAGATCATGACGGCGTCCGTGCCGGCGGCGACCAAATCGTCCATCAGCGCGTTCTGAAGTGCGGCCGTCCCTTGCGCCGGATATTTGAACTGGAGTTCGTAATTCGGCAGCTCGGCCTGCGCCTTCTTGACGCCGGCTTCGGCCAGCTTCCAGAAATCGGACGCGGCGTTGACGATGAAGGCGAGTTGCTTCTTGTCGTCTTGCGCCTGCGCTCCCATCACGGCGACGGTCAGCAAGGCGGCGGATAGTGCCAGGCGAGTTTTCATCAAGGTTCCTCCCTTTTTGAATAGACAGATGGCATACAAGTCCGAGCGGGATGTCCTCCTGGCCGCGATGCGGCTACCGGCGGGGTCGAAAGCCGACTGCCGGCGATCTCCTCGTGTTCCGCGGGAAAGGGCCTTGGTCCCGTTCACAACGATATGCTAATATTAGCAGGAAGAGCCTGTCAACATTTGTCGGACAAATGTTATCGTCTTGCCATGCAGCCTGACGGTGCGCCGTTCGGCGAGCCGTTCACTCGCTCTGGCGGAAGTTCCGGATGCGGTCGAACAGCACGGCCAGCAGGATAGCGCCGCCGATGAAGCAGCCCTGCCAGAAGGCGTTGATGCCGAGCAGGCCGAGGCTGTTGCGGATGATCTCGATGAGGGCCGCGCCCACCAGCGCGCCAAAGGCGGTGCCGACGCCGCCGGCGAGCGCTGCCCCGCCAATGACGGCCGCGGCGATGACCTGGAGTTCGA
>JBGTLX010000388.1:0-3652 GCA_041743855.1 Rhizobiaceae bacterium
ATGGCCGAGACGATGCCGGGCAGCGCCGCCGGCAGCACGACCCTGCGGATCGTCTCGGATTTGGTCGCGCCGAGCCCAGCCGAGCCGTCGCGCAGCGACTGCGGAACCGCATTGATGACATCGTCCGAAAGCGACGAAACGAAAGGGATGATCATGATGCCCATCACCACGCCCGCCGCTAGCGCGGACTCCGAAGCAACATCGAGGCCCATCGCCTGGCCGATATCGCGAAAGAACGGCGCGACGGTCAGGGCGGCGAAGAAGCCATAGACAACGGTCGGAATGCCGGCCAGAATTTCAAGCACGGGCTTGGCCACCGAACGCACCGACGCCGAGGCATAATCCGAGAGATAGATGGCGGCCATCAGTCCGATCGGGGCAGCCACCAGCATGGCGATGAAAGTGATCAGCAGAGTGCCGGCAAAAAGCGGCACCGCCCCGAAAATGTCCGGGTTGACCGTACCTTCCGCGCCGGCGCCGGTGAAGGCGCTTTGCGGTGACCAGTGCACGCCGAACAAGAAATTGAAGATGGGAATTTCGCGGAAGAACAGGATCGATTCGAAGATCAGCGACATCACGATGCCGACGGTGGTCAGGACCGCGACGGTCGAGCACAGGATCAGGAATATCTTGATGATGTGCTCGACGACATGGCGCGCCCTGTAGGCGGGGGCGATGCGCGAATGCGCCCAGTAGAATCCGGCGGCCGCAAGGGCAACGCAAAGCGCTGCGATGATCCCCACGCTCGTCGCGTGAACCGAGCGATAGGCGAGCGCCGCAGCTTCCTTCGAGGTATCGGTAAAGCCGACGAGACCCCCAAAAGCGATGGCCCGCGCGTCACGGATGAAGGCTTCCACCTGGGGAAGGCCAAGGCCGGCCAGCTCGGTCGCAAAGCGGCTTCTGATGATCGACGATTCCAGTCCCGGCGTCACGACGGACCAGATCGCAACCGCGATCAGCGCCGGGCCGGCGGCGGCGAACGCCAGGAAAAGACCATGATGGCCGGGCAGCGAATGAAGTTTGGATATTTCGCCGGAGACGCTCGCCAACGCGCGTCGCCGCCCGATCAGATACGCGCCGGCAAACAGCGCCAACAGTGCCAGAACCAGATAGAAGACCATGATGTCAAACGCCCCGCGGCGGCTTTAACGGTGCAAGGGTCCGGGAATAGATCCCCGAACCCTCACTGTCCTAAAAAACGATCCCATCAAGACAGGATCAGTGTCTTTATCAGGAACCCATGGGCTTCAAGGCCTTGGCAGCCTCGGCGACCGTGGCGCGTTCTGCGTCCGGCAGCGGGATCAGGCCCTTGTCGGCGAGATACCCGTCAGCGCCCCAAGCGCCTTCCGACGTGTATTCGGCGATGAACTCGGCCATGCCGGGGATCACGCCGACATGCTCCTTCTTGGCGTAGATGAAGAGCGAGCGCGACACGCCGTAGTCGCCCGACGCGATGTTTTCGAAAGTGGGCTCGACGCCGCCGACTTTCGCGCCCTGCAGCTTGTCGGCGTTCTGGTCGAGGAAGGAGAAGCCGAAGATGCCGAAAGCGTCGGCGTTGGCTTCGAGCTTCTGGACGATCAGATTGTCGTTTTCGCCGGCTTCGACATAAGCGCCGTCTTCACGGATTTCGCCGCAGCCGTCTTCGTTGGCCGCCTTGACTTCGTCCTGGCAGGCTTCGTCCATGACGAGCTCGACGAAGGCGTCGCGGGTACCCGAAGTCGACGGTGGTCCGAGCACTTCGATCTTGGTCGCCGGAAGCGACGCGTCGACATCCGACCAGTTCATGTAAGGGTTGGGGACAACCTTGCCGTCCACCGCGACATTCTTGGCCAGCGCCTTGAATATCTGTTCCTTGGTGACGTCGACTGGAGCGCCGGCCTTCGAGCTCGCCAGCACGATGCCGTCGAACCCTACCTTGATCTCGACCGGCGTTGCGCCGTTGGCTTGGCATTCGGCAAGTTCGGTGTCTTTCATGGCGCGCGACGCATTTGTGAAGTCAGCGGTTCCTTCGCCGACGCCCGAGCAGAACAGCTTCATGCCGCCGCCGGTGCCGGTCGATTCAACGACCGGGGTCTTGAACTGGCCGCCCTGGCCAAGTTTTTCGGCTACGGCGGTCGTGAAGGGGAACACCGTCGATGAACCGACGATCTGGATCTGGTCGCGGGCAGCGGCGTAGCCAGCCGACGCAGCAAGCGCCAGTCCGGCCGCGGATGCCGTGAGGATGATCTTGTTCATATGCCTACTCCTGTTCGGATTTTGGTCTCGTGGCGCCTCTCTGTTCGACGCCCAGCGAGGCCATACCGCCCGATTATTACAGTCGCATGACAGTTTGATGTCGGTCCGGTAAAGCTTGATCCTGGGTGGTGTCCGGTCGGTCCTCATGAGTTTTTGGACGCACGCCGATTGTGCCGGAATGAGACGAAATCCTTAAAGCGGAGCCGGGCCTTTCAGGGTTTCCAACCCAGCGCCGAAGGAGATTAGCGCCGCCGCTTGCCGCCGACCCAACATATTGCGGTGAACAAAATCGGAAACCCGCCCGCAATCCGATTCGTCGCCGATTCGTTCCGCCTTTGAGCCCGTTGCTAATGATATGCGGCTTGCCGGTCGAGCCAGGCTTAAGCTTCAGTTAGGAAAACCCGGCATCCTCGTCGCCACGCAAGGCTGTTTGCCTCGCCGCCGAGCGACAAGCTTCAAACCTTAACGGCAAGCCGCCATATCGCCCGCTGACGCCTTTTTGCGATTCAGCATCTGGTTGGGCAGGCGTCGCCAAATCTAGATGTTGCGGTGAACAAAACCGGAATCGGAGCGAGTCACTGATTCGTCGCCGATTCGTTCCAGACTCGTTCCAATCCTTAACCGGAGAACATTTAGCTTCCGTTTGGTGCTGCAAATCCCTATGTGTCGCCGCATGCGCCGCCGCGCCGGAGCGCCGCCGCTATGTCCGCTTCGCCTGAAGCCGAGCCAGTGAAAGCAATTCCCCCCGATGAATTTGGCCGCCAAACACACCGATCCTTTGATCCTGTCAGGGCGTGATGTCACCGCGGTTTTGGGTCCCACCAACACCGGCAAGACGCATCTGGCCATCGAACGCATGGTGGCGCATGAAAGCGGCGTCATCGGGCTGCCGCTCCGGCTCCTGGCGCGCGAGGTCTATACGCGGGTCTGCGAAAAGATCGGCGCCCACAAGGTGGCGCTGATCACCGGCGAGGAGAAGATCGTTCCGCCCGGCGCGCGCTATTCGGTGTGCACGGTCGAGGCCATGCCGCGTGAGACAGACGCCGCCTTCGTCGCCATCGACGAAGTGCAGCTCGCCGCCGATTTCGAGCGCGGCCATATCTTCACTGACCGCATCCTGCATCTGCGCGGCCGACAGGAGACCCTGCTTCTCGGCGCGTCGACCATGCGCGGCATCCTCGATCGGCTCTTGAGGGGCGTGTCGGTGGTGACGCGGCCGCGCCTTTCGCATCTGGCCTATTCCGGGTCGAAGAAACTGACCCGTCTGCCGCGCCGCACCGCCATCGTCGCGTTTTCGGCCGACGAGGTCTATGCGATCGCCGAACTGATCCGCCGCCAGAAGGGCGGGGCGGCGGTGGTCATGGGCGCGCTGAGCCCCCGCACCCGCAATGCGCAGGTCGAGATGTATCAGTCCGGC
>JBGTLX010000389.1:0-2058 GCA_041743855.1 Rhizobiaceae bacterium
GGGTCCGCGCGGACCAAGCGGCCCGCAAAACTCGCCGCCCGATCTCGAAGACATCATCCGTCGCGGCCAGGACCGGCTGAAGCAGGCGCTTCCCGGCGGAGGCGCGGCCAGTCCGGCGCTGTTCGGGCTCATCGGCCTCGCCCTCGTGGCGTTCTGGCTGTTCCAGTCGATCTACACCGTACAGCCCGACGAACTGGCCGTGGAACTGCGGTTCGGCAAGCCCAAGGAGGAGCTTTCCCAACCAGGCCTGCATTTCCATTGGTGGCCGGTCGAAACCGTCGAAACCGCCAACACGGCCGAAAAGCTCGTAGATCTCGGCGAAGTGCGCGGCAACACCTCATCCGGGCTGATGCTTTCGGGCGACCAGAACATCGTCGATGTGAAGTTTTCCATCGCCTATCAGGTCGCCGACCCGGAAGCGTATCTGTTCAACGTGGCCGACGCCGACGAAATGGTGCGCCAGATCGGCGAGAGCGCCATGCGCGAGGCTGTGGGCCGCCGTCCGGCGCAGGACATCTTTCGCGACGACCGCCAGGGCATAGCCGACGCGGTGCGGGTGATCATCCAGACGACGCTGGACGAATATGGAACGGGTCTCGCCATCAACGCCATCTCGATCGAGGACGCCGCGCCGCCGCGCGAAGTGGCCGACGCGTTCGACGAAGTGCAGCGCGCCGAGCAGGACGAGGATCGCTTCGTCGAGGAATCCAACCAGTATTCCAACCAGCAACTCGGCCAGGCGCGCGGCGAGGCGGCGCAGGTTCGCGAAGAAGCGGCCGCCTACAAGAACCGCGTCGTGCAGGAAGCGCAGGGCGAGGCGCAACGCTTCGTCTCGGTCTATGACGAGTATGCCAAGGCGCCGGATGTGACGCGCAAGCGGCTGTTCCTCGAAACCATGGAGCGCGTGCTTCAGGGCTCCAACAAGGTGATCGTCGAACAGGGCAACGGCCAGGGCGTGGTGCCTTATCTGCCGCTGCCCGAACTGCAAAGACGTGCACCCGCCGCTGCCGCCGTTGAAGGAGCCAATTGATGGTGAACCGTCTTCCCCTGATCGGCGTCGTTCTCGCCGTCATCCTGTTCCTCGTCTATTCGGCCATCTTCGTGGTCAACGAGCGCGAGCAGGCCATCGTTCTGCGCTTCGGCGAAATCGTCGACGTGAAAAGCGAGCCCGGCATCTACTTCAAGGCGCCGTTCGCCTTCCTCGAGGCCGACAATGTCCAGATCATCGAGGACCGCGTGCTGCGCTTTGATCTCGACAACATCCGCGTCCAGGTTTCGGGCGGCAAATTCTACGAAGTCGACGCGTTCGTGGCCTATCGCATCGCCGACCCGCGAGTGTTCCGGGCGACCGTATCGGGCAGCGTGCCGCTCGCCGAACAGCGGCTCCGCACTCGTCTCGATGCGGCGCTGCGCCGCGTCTATGGCGTGCGCGGCTTCGAATCGGCGTTGTCGGAAGAGCGCGCGGCGATGATGAACGAGGTTGGCGAACAACTTCGCCCCGACGCGACCTCGCTCGGTCTCGAAATTACGGATGTCCGCATCCGCAGGACCGATCTCACCGCCGAGGTTTCACAGCAGACTTACGATCGCATGAAGGCCGAGCGTTTGGCCGAGGCCGAAAGGCTGCGGGCGCGGGGGCGCGAGGCGGCGCAGCGCATCAGGGCGCGGGCCGACCGCGAAGTGGTCGAAATCGTCGCGGAAGCGCGTAGGGAATCGGAAATCCTGCGCGGCGAGGGCGAGGCCGAGCGCAACGCCACCTTCGCCAGCGCTTTCCAGCGCGACCCCGAGTTCTTTGAGTTCTACCGCTCGATGAGCGCCTATACGCAGGCACTGGAAGCCGGCGGCGGCACGACTATGGTGCTGTCGCCAGATTCGGAGTTCTTCCGCTATTTCCGCAGCGCCAGCGGCACGGAAACACCGGTCATCGGTCCGGCGCCCGCTAATGGCGCCGCTCCGGCCCCCAGCGCGACTCCTGAAGCTGGCGCGGCTCCGGCCCTCGATGCCGCCCCGGCCGAAGGGGAAGCCCCGGCCAATGGCGCGGCTCCAGCCGATGGCGAC
>JBGTLX010000390.1:0-5780 GCA_041743855.1 Rhizobiaceae bacterium
ACGTGCGCGATGATCGCGATGTTTCTGATCTTCATTTTATGGTCTCGGGAATGTTGCGGGCGCACAAATCGTCAGGCGCCGCTCTTCGGTTGCGCGGCTCATACAGGTTTTTTCGCAGATGCGAAAGAGGCCTGGGGAAGCGCTTTGTCCGGAAACGACCAGCGACGCCAGATCCGTCGCCTGGGCTAAAGCATCGGACCGAAAAGTGCGAAGCGGTTTTCGGATAAATCCGATGCGACAACAAAGAGATAGAGCGGCGCAGCGATTCTGATTTGAAGCGAGCCGCTCTAGCTGTCCTCGATGCCGTAGCGCCGCCTGTGCCACAGATGGCGCAGTTGGCGGTCGATGACGATACGCAGCCCCTTGAGCGAGCGGCGCAGCGTCCGCGCGGTCCGAAGCCTGAGCCTCTCGGCTTCGATAAGGCTGCCGCCCATCCGGTCGCTGATTTCGGTCACCGGATTGGGCGACGCCGAAAGCACCCTGATGCCGAACTCCCAGTAGAATTTCGTGTCTTCGTCAATCTGGCGAAAGATCAGTTTGCGCGACAGAAATTTTTGCGCGCCGGAGCGGCTGACGAGATACGCGACCATGCCGGCCCCCGGCTCGGCATAGCTGACGATATCGAGATCGCCGGCCGCGCGGCGCTGCGAAATCGGCCCGGGCTGATAGTCGAACAGCTTGATGAAATTCCAGGAGATCGGTGTTTTCAGCACGGCTTCGATCTGCCGGGGGAAAGAACCCGGTGCGACGAGGCCGAAATCATCCTCCAAGATCAGCCCGAAGCGCGCGCCGCTGTCGAGGAACATTTGCAGCGCGCGACGATGCGAGGCATAGGCGGCGATCTCTCCGCCGGTCAGCGGCCGCTTCGAGTGTTTGCGGTTAAGCCGTGGCGAATAAAGCGCCATCGCCTCGGGAGATCCGGACGCAAACCCGTCGACGAAGCGGAAGCGCCATCCGATACCGTCGAGCTGCGCGTGCGCCGATTTCCGGCGCGGGCCGTCAGGCGGATCGACGGAAATGACGAGGGTTTCGAGCACCCCAGGCTCCGGCCTTTCGCCGTCCCCAGCCGTACCGGTTGCCGTCACCATGGGACGTGCATCACTTCGACGCGCGGCAGGCCGATCGGCGTGATGCCGCAATCGTTGGCCAACCGGCCGAACGCTTCGGTTTCGATCAGATGGTCGTAAGGCAATTCGGGAAACCGCAGTCCGCCGCGGTGCAGCGCGGCATCGACGAGCAACATCGTGCCGCCCACTCCGTCGAGCAGACATGGCCCCGTCGCATCGAAAACGTCGGACGCGTCGCGGACATCTTCCATGCGGCCCAACAGATGTGACCAGAAAAGATGCCCCACCGGGCTTCCCATCGCACCGTTGAAGATCATGAGCGGCAGCCCCCGGAAAGGGGTGACGGACGCCCAATGCGCTTCCGGTTCGTGGCACAAAATCACGAGATCCTCGGAGATGAGAGGCTCGAGGTCTGCTGACATTCGGTGTCTATGTCCATATAGAATCCGCCGAAATGATGCAGCAGCATATAGCGGGCGGCGTCGGCGCGCTGGACGCCGTTCTTGTAACCGCAGAATGTGTCGAGATGGGCGGGATAATGGTTTGCAACGAATTCGAGGAGGTCGCGATCGGTCCAGAGGCTGCAATCCCACCCCGGATTGCGGTCACGCCATGTGGCGCAATAAGCGCGAAATCGCGCCGGAACGTCGTCGGTTTTCCAGGTCTGGTGGATGATGCGTGGGATCACTGAAACATCTCGATTTTCAAATAAACTCGACGATCGCGGCAGACTGAATATCGGATGACAGCTGAATTGCGCACCATGGTGTTGTCGGCGGATCCGGCATTTCCCCCGGTATCCGGAGCGGACCTTCGCAACGCGGCTCATGCGAGCGCGGCGTCTCGCTTGGGACCGGTTCTCGCAGTGAGCTTATATGAAGGAATCGAATCGGTGTCACCCGTGCCCGTCGCGGCGATAGGCAACCGGTCGCACTCCTCCTATTCCGTCGGCGGCATCCGCGCCGTGGTCGCGCTGAACAAGGCGGAATTGGCAAGGTTCGCTTCGCTTCTGAAGGACTTCCGGCCAGATGTGGTTCTGGTCGAGGGTGTCGCGCTCCATCCACTGTTCAAGGCGATTCGCGAGTCGGCCGCGCGCCTCATCCTGGACATGCACAATGTCGAATCCGAGCTTGCGAGGACGATTGCGGCCGCCGAGCCATGGGCGAAACCGTTTCGGCGCGGCAAGCACTTTGTGAAGGCCTACTCGCTGGCTGTCGTCGAACGCAACGCCGTGCCTGTGGCCGACGCGGTCTGGGTGTGTTCGGAAGCCGACCGGACGCGCCTGGCGCGGCTGACCCGCTTTTCCGGAGCAAAGATCGTGCCGAATGGCGTGCCGTCCTCGATGGTTGTCGGCGATCGCGCCATAAACCGCGGCGGACCCGGACCGCGCATCGTTTTCGTCGGCCATCTCGGCTACCGGCCAAATGTCCTGGCCGCCAGAGAACTTGCCGGAAAGGTGATGCCGCTGCTTCGGGAGCACTGTCCCGACGCGACCTTGACGCTCGCCGGCCGCTCGCCGTCGCGCCATGTGCTGCGCCTTGCCGCCCCGTTCGTTAGCATCATCGGCAACCCCCCGATTGTGTCGGCGCTGCTGGCGCAAAGCGATTTTGCCGTGATTCCGCTCAGGCAGGGCGGCGGCACGCGCATCAAGATCCTGGAGGCGTTGGCGTCCGGCGTGGTGGTCGTGGCGACATCGGTTGCCGCGGAAGGGCTGGAACTCGTCGCGGGAAAGCACTTCGCTCTCGCCGAGACGGCGGAAGAGATGGCGCTGGCCGTCTCGCGTCTCGCCGAAGACCACAAGGCCGCAGCCACTATGGCTGCATGCGGACGCGAATTCGTCGCGAGCCGCTACTCGGTCGACGTCATCGCGCAACGGGTGGTCGCCGAGATACGCGCCGCCATGCCGAACCGGAACATTGAGACGCCTGCCGCGCCCGTTTCCGGGTAGGGCGAGGATCGCTCAGAGCCGGCAGTGCGATCAGCCGCCGTAGCAGCCGCGTTCGATAGCCAGGCGGCGCACCAGCGCCAGCACGATGTCGATCGTGGGCGTCGGTTTTCCGGTGAGGCGGCCCAGTTCCTGAACAGCCGTCACCAGCGCGTCGATCTCCATCGGGCGGCCGCGCTCCAGATCCTGGAGCATCGACGTCTTGTGCGCCCCGACATCGCCGGCGCCCTTGATGCGGCGGTCGACGCCGACCAGGAATTTGACGCCGAGCGCCTCGCCGATCGCCTGCGCTTCCAGCATCATGGCCCGCGCCGCCGCCTGCGTGCCCTCGTCGGCGACGATGCCGGCCAGCGTGCTGCCGGTCAGCGCTGAAATCGGGTTGAAGGAAAGATTGCCCCACAATTTGACCCAGATTTCGCTGCGGATGTCCTCGCGCACCGGCGCCTGCAGGCCCGCCGCGATGAATTCCTGCGCCAGCAGCTTAGCCCGCTCGCTTTTCGCGCCTGACGGCTCGCCAAGCGAGAAGCGGGTCCCGTCGACATGGCGGATGACGCCCGGCGCATCGACCTCGACCGCTGGATAGACGACCGATCCGATCACGCGACCGGGGCCGATCCGCTCCCAGACGACCCCGCCCGGATCCACCGATTCAAGGCGCGTATCGTCGAGCGGGCCGCCGAGACCATGGAAATACCACCACGGCACGCCGTTCTGCATCGTCACCACGGCGGTGTTCTCGCCGATCAGCGGCGCGATCTGGTCGAGCGTCGGGCCGACCGAATGCGCCTTGAGCGCGAGGATGACGTAATCCTGCGCGCCGAGTTCGCCGGAACTGGCCGTTGCTTTGACCGGATGAAGCGTTTCCTGGCCGTTTTCGATCAGCCGAAGTCCATTTGCGCGGATCGCCGCCAAATGGTCGCCACGCGCGACGATCGAGAGATCGACGCGGCCGGTAGCAGCGAATTTGGCGGCCAGATAGCCGCCGATTGCGCCTACCCCGAACACCGCGACCCGCATCAGTTCATCACCTTGAGCATGATCTTTTCCGAAAACCGGGTTCCACTTTTCGGGATCATGCTCTCGCCAAGCCGAGTTTCACCGCGAGCCCGATGCGCTGGAGCTTGCCGGTCGCACCCTTGGGGATCTCGTCGAGGATGACGACGCGGCGCGGCACCTTGAAATCGGCCAGCCTTGCGGAAGCGAAGGTGCGGATTTCGCCTTCGGTCGCCAAAAACCCTTCGCGCAGCACGATAGCCGCGGCAACCTCCTCGCCGAGCTTGGCGTGCGGCATGGCGAAGGTGACGACCTGAGCGACCGCTGGATGATCCATCAGCACCTCGTCGACTTCGAGCGGCGAAATCTTCTCGCCGCCGCGATTGATGATCTCCTTGAGACGGCCGGTCACGCGAAGATAGCCCTCGTCGTCCAGAAAACCCTGATCGCCGGTATGGAACCAGCCATGGGCGAACGCGGTGGCGTTGGCGTCGGGGTTGTTTTCGTAGCCTGCGGTGACGTTGCGGCC
Organism: Rhizobiaceae bacterium; assembly: GCA_041743855.1. Classification (GTDB taxonomy): domain Bacteria; phylum Pseudomonadota; class Alphaproteobacteria; order Rhizobiales; family Rhizobiaceae; genus JBGTLX01. The sequence goes on from JBGTLX010000390.1 coordinate 4,535, forward strand.
ATGGATCACCACCTCGCCGGTTTCGCCCGCCGGCAAATGTGTTCCATCCACTGTCATGATCGAGACTTCCGACCCGGCCGCGACGCCGACGCTGCCGGGCTTTCGTGCGCCCGGAGGCAGCAGGTTCGAGGTCATCTGGTGCGCCGCCTCGGTCATGCCGTAGGATTCGACCACCGGGCAACCGAACGTCGCCTCGAGTTCGGCCATCACCTGAGCCGGCAGCGACGCCGAGGACGAACGGATAAAGCGCAACGCGGCTCCGGCCAGAGCTTCGGGATTGCGGGCGGCGCGCGACAGGATCGCCTGATGCATGGTCGGCACGGCGGTGTACCAGCTTGGCCGCGCGTCGGCGAGCCACTGGAAGAAGCGCAGCGCGTTGAACCCCGGAGTGCAATAAATGCTGCCGCCCGCGGCCAGCGACGACAGCACCGCCGCTATGAGGCCATGGATGTGGAACAGCGGCATGATGTTGAGGCAGCGATCCGACGCCGACAACCCGAGCGTCGCGCCGATGTGCCCGGCCGACGCCACAAGATTGGCGTGGCTGAGCGGCACAAGTTTCGGCCGCGACGTCGTGCCCGAAGTGTGGAGCAGCAGCGCGATATCGTCCGGCACGGCAAAGCCCGCCGAAGCCGGCGCGCCCAAGGGCTTGCCCTCGATGCGGAAACTGCCGGCGGGCTTGTCGAGATCGGCGATGAGCCGAAGCACGGCGATGCGGAGGCGTTCGGCCACGTCCACCGAAGGCCCGCTTTCCTCCGCCCCGACCAGGATAGCCTTGGCGCCGATGTCGCTCAGATAGAAATCGAGCTCGTCGGCGCGGTAGGCAGGATTGAGCGGCGCCGTCGTCGCGGTAGCCGCGACGGCTACGAAGGCCGCCGCCATTTCCGGCCCGTTGGGCAGCACGATCGCGACACGGTCGCCGATACCGACGCCGAGCGCGTTGAGCTGGGCTGCGGTCTCGCCGATCAGCCGGCGCAAGTCGCCATGCGTCAGCGTGGCCCGGTCCGGAGCCAAGATCGCCGCCGCGTCGTCCCTCCCCCCGGCGATCCCTGCAACGGAAGACGGCGCGTCAGACAACGCGCACCTCGAGGTCGCCGACGCCGTCGACATGACCATGCAGCACATCGCCGCGGCTGATGGCCGCCACGCCGGCGGGTGTGCCGGACATGATGATGTCGCCGGCCGCGAGCTTGAACAGACCGGACAGGTAGCTGATCATTTCCGGAACCTTCCAGATGAGCTGGTT